>CACXNH010000098.1 GCA_902768955.1 uncultured Bacteroidia bacterium
CATCATCGCCATCGCGAGCTTCAGCGCCGGCGTCCTCATCGCGTGCGTGTGCCTTTTCTTCATCGAGCCCCTGGGTCAGATTGACACCAGTGCTGTGAGCATCGTCAGTGAACTGCTTATCCTCTGCGGTGCCATCCTCGGAGTCAAAGCCAGTTACGATGTCAAGTTCCGGAAGTTCCAGGCCGAACTGGACCAAGTATTGGAAAATGAAAACAAGCCTACAACCTAACCTATGAAAAACCTCTTCTCTATCTTTCTGCTTTTCGCCGCCGTTCTGGCAGCCTCTTCCTGCGGTACTGTCCGGCAAACCTGTCCATTCTCCCAGTCGGACAGTACCCGGGTTGAGGTGAAAACGCAAACGGTGACAAAGACGGATACGGTAACGGTGGAACTTCCGGTTATCATGGAGCGTAACGTTACGCTCGATACGCTATCCAGATTGGAGAACGCCTATGCAAAGAGCGAGGCGACAGTGACAAACGGCTTCCTTCATCACTCCCTGGAGACCAAACCGGTCAAGCTGCCCGTCGAGGTCAAGACCGAGACCGTCTATAAAGACAGTCTGGTTTACGAAATAGAGAGCAAACTCACCTGGTGGCAAAAAGCCCGGATGCACGCTGGAACCGCCACCTTCATCTTGTTAGCTATTGCTATACTATATCTATTACTCAAATCCATTAACCCTCTTAACCTTAAACGCTTATGAAATACATCCCCTCCATCGCATTCGAAGAGATGTCCGGCAGCGCCAAGGGCGTTACCGCAGCGAAAGTCAAGGGCCGCAAGTTCATCAAGAACCGTGGTTACGGCGGCCGAATCGGTACTGTTGACCAGGCCAAGAACAAGGGCGTCATGAAGATGATCACCACCAAGTGGAAGTCCCTGACCAACGAGCAGATCCTCGCCTGGAACAAGCTCGCCCTGAGTCAGGACGCCAAGTCCGTTCTGGGCACCAAAGGCAAGATTTCCGGCCTGAACCTGTTTCAGCGGCTCAACTTCTGGGTCGTGAAACTGGGCGGCAACATCATGCTGATGCCTCCCACCCTCACCGGCGTGGAAACGCCTCCCACCGCCACCATCGTGTGCTCCAGCGCGGCCTTCACCTTCAAGCTGGACCAGGAGCTCTCCGACAACGGAGGCATCTACCTCATCATCCAGGCATCCGAAGGCCAGAGCAATGGTGTCACCCGTGGTTACGGCAAGGCTGTCCAGATTATGGATGTCGAGGAGCCCGGGACCGATGCCATTGACATCAAGACCGCCTACGAGGCCAAGCACGGTGCCCTGGGCACCGGCGCCCCGAAGGTCTTCTTCAAGTACTTCCTGGTTAACTCCTCCACCGGCGAGACTTCCGTGCCGATGCAGGCCCTCGCGACCTACGCCGTGGCAGCAGCACCCGAACCGGATCCGGAGAATCCTTAATCTTCACCGGCCCGGGGTCCGGTACCCAAACCCCGATTCGTTCCAAAAACTCAGCCTCCGCCGTCGCGATGACGCCGGAGGCTTTCCTTAAATCATACTCATCCTCAATACGAACTCAGAATCATTTTTTGACATACCACGCCAAACGCTCGAAGTAAGGTTTCACTTGAGGCACCGATTCTTCTCCCTTAATAGCAGCAGCGGCCTTCATAGATACCTTCTTCGACTTCTCCTCAACAATATTCAAGTCCTTGTCCACGCGGAAATCTTTCTGACCAAAAGCCACATTCATCAAAGTGAACCTGTCCTGAATCTCCATATGCGTATATCTTTCCACCGAGTCAGCACCAATTGAATGGAGGCCGGCAGCGTAAATATTCACCTGCACCTTCGCCATCATATCGATGTGGGTTTTCCTTCCCAAACGGGACGTTGCCAACTCCCAGAGAGGCTTATACTCATTTTCCCCTTTGACATGATTGTACACAGCCACCTTCCGGTCAATCCCCGCCATCTTTAATAACTTCGGAAGGTTGTAATTAATCCGCTGCACTTTGCTCTCATCTCTGGGACCACCAAACCAAAATGTCCCAGCTTTAATAATATCAAAGGCTGGCCGTATGAGAGGAGTTTTCGTTTCCCGGAAATTCATCTGCCGATTCCTGGTTTTCTTTGGCAGATAATGAATATACGGAATTCCCTCCTCAGACACCGACACATTCTCCATGGACAGTGACAACAAATCACTTACCCGGCAACCGGTACAACAGAGCATGATGAAAAAGTTCTTGTACAGCTTCATCCTCTCATTCTCAACCTCCAATTCCAACACCCGCTGGAACTCTTCCGCCCTCAGATAGAATGGAGAATCATACCGCACCATCATAATCTTAGCCTGCTTTTCCCTCGTAAGTTTCTTAAAAGGCGACTTCGCAATTTCATCCGTGTTCTCCATATCAAAAAAGAAAGCACGCAAAGCCCTTAACACCTGCACTACCGAACTATCTGTAAGGCGCTCCTTGGGCCAACGATACGGCCACTGCTTCGGATATAGGTCAGCATATTTAGGGTCTTTCACATACTGGCATTCATCATAGCAGAACCGCCGGTACTCCAAGAGCACATCCACGGTAAACTCCTTCAAAGTCATCCGAGACCGTCCCTTAATCTTTAGAAATCTTTCCAGCTTCTTCACGAATGAGCACAATTCCTGATAACGACTCTTGCTATAAACCCCATCCCTGTTTTGTTCCTCAACATATCGGGTATATCTTGCAACCAAAGTCTCCGCACCGGCATTCTCCGGAACAGGCATCACTCCGGAAAGAATATTTGACACCTCATTCTCAAGCACTCGTCCATTCATATCCATCCCCTTCACCTGCATTACGGTATAAGCCTTCACCATCGCAGTGGAGGTTTCACGGATTTCTTCCAAGATAGAGGCCCGCTCCGGTGTCAATTCAACACCAGGAAGCCATTCCCCTGAATTAGACAACAAAGCAAAATCCTCCCGGGCAATCCTGATTCCCGTCTCTATCTCCAGAGACAAATCATACTCCTCCAGGCGCATGTATAAAGGCATTGTTTTCCCAGCCCTGCCTTTCCCCGCCGATCCATCATATACTGTAATCCGTTCCATAACTCTCTCCAATCATTTATCCAATTTCAATCAACCAACTGCCACGCCTCCGCTGGCTCCGGTATCCAGTCTCCGCATCCAGCAGCACAAACTTTCCATGCATCTGCAGGGCCGATGCCTCAACATCCACCTCCGGCCAAACATTCCTCCAATCCTTCAATATCAGCTCCACCGGCGAAGAAGAGCAAGCCCCCGCCGCCAGCACTGACTTCCAGGCGGCATTCCCAATACCACTCCCCGCCGGCATCAGCTGCACTTTACCATACAGCCAATACCGCGAGGCCTCCACATAAGACAATCCTGCCGTTTCCACTCGCACAACCAAATCCCCTCCAACCTCTGCAGCCTCGACCACCGACACCGCAAAAGGAGGGAACGACACAAAGTGCTGCGCCTCCGGGACATGCTCATCACCCAGGGTAAAGAACCCGTGGTAAGCCGACACAAACAAGTTCTGTCCGGAGATCCAGGAACTATGGTCAAACGGAGGCCTATGCGGCTCCACCTCCCGGGCGAACTCATTCCAGCGCTCCTTCACTTCATCAGGCACATCCCGCCAGGCAGCCAGTGCCCGGCGATGCACCTCCAGATGCGCCGCCTGCGCCTCACTCATCGGATGCACCGGCCGGCTTCGCTTCCGCAGATACGTCTTCCCATCACGATGGTGGGCAGTGACATCCCCGGCAGAGCCGAAGACATCACTCACCACGATATTAGGATGGAACCGGCTCATAAGGCCTCCTCCTCAACTTTTGGGTTGAGGGATAGGAACTCAACACCTGCGCCCACACTCACCCGAGGCCCATCCGCCGGGAACCAGGCCGATGAAGGCCGGAGAAGATTCTCAAACCCGTGGTCATTGTCGATATAGTTCGCCGGATCCGAAATCTCATCCCAGTCCACCCCGAACACAATGGTATCCTCACAGCCATCCACCTTCAACTCCGTGAAAGGCACATCCGCCAGCCAAAGGGCAAAAATCAACTCCCCAGCCATCAGCCTCCCCTTCGTCACCGACTCCGGCGCCGAATGCAGTTCCCGAACCAGCGCCAGCACACTCTCCAGGTCACTCTCACAGTCACACCCATCAATCACGCAGAAGTAGTTCAGCGCCGTTTCTCGAATCTCCGCCAACTTCTCCAGGTCAAAGTTTGTCACCTCAAACCGGCTCCCCGGCACAAAGCCCTCAGGCTGCAGCCCCTGCAACTCAGGCGCACTCTCCGCCGCGCCCAACTTCCGGAAATACTCATCATCCAGTTTCACGCCCGGATACAGACCGCCAATCTCCCGGCCCGCCAGAAGTTCATCTCTCCCGATGACCTCATACGTCTTTTCAATTCTACAGTTTTTCATAACACACACCTTAGTTTAACGTTTTCTTGAATTCCGACAGATACAACGCTTCCTGTCCCGAAGCTCAGCCAACAACTGCAACGTGACACTCCCACCCGATGCAGTCTGCACACAGACAAGCGGCTCCTCAAACGAGCTCACCCCCAGCGCCCGCAGGTTCAACTCCCTCAGGCGCCCAAGTCTCTCTTTTCTCTCTTCATTTGTCATACTCATAACACAAATCTCTATGTCTAACTATCTACAAGATAGTGAAAAATAACGACAATAACAAATTTATTTTCAATACTTTAGCACTCAAAATGAAGATTTTTTCCACGCGTGGAACACTCACAAAAACCACCCCTCCAGACACAATAAAAGCAGCGGCGCAAGCCGCTGCCCAATGTGGTAAATATATATATCAGTTACCGTCCCCCGAGCGGGGCACTCCGCTCCCATAAGCACTGCCCCCTGAGCGTGGGTTCCTAGTCGACCTTGTTGGTTTTGAGTCTCTGGGCCTGGTCCCTGGCGCGGGTGATGTCGTGCGAATAGTTGAGGAACCCGCCGCGGGCCCCAGGGCCAGAGTCTCTAAACCAACAAGGCCCCGAAGCGCAGCGGAGGGTATGGCCTTGGAGGCGGTCTGGCAGCGTAGGCCTGTGGGCGTTGGGCTTTGGCGGGACCACGGACGGGAGACCTTAGGCTCCCGGACGCCGCCAAAGACCGGCGCCCCGTGCGGAAGGCAGACGGCCTCCAAGGCCCGGGCCGGAACGGCCCGCACCACGGATGCCCGGAAGCTTCTGCAAGTGGCGCCCCCGGCGGCAGCTTGCAGAGGCTGGAGGAATAGCATCCGTGGATAAACAAGCCGACACCCCGTGGCGGCTTACCTTGGAGGACCGACGACGAAGACGGGGCTGGCGGCTCTGCCGACTGCCTGGTCTTTGGCGCCGGGCCGACCCAGCACGGGAGTGGAGGACAAGGAAGCCGCCCACGGGCGCAACGCGAACGTGGACGGCTTCTTTGTCTGGAACGGAGTGCCGGAGGTGGCAGGACGCTCGCGCACCACCCAGGCTGAAAGCGAGGTAAAACGTCAGCACAGCATTATCGGTCTTCGTGCCCTGCACTTTGTGGGCGGGGACCCACAAAGTGCGGAGTTTTGCGAAGGGCCAGGGCCGGGGATGGCCCTGGAGCAAAACTCCTTCCTGCCACCGACTACGCCCGGGCGGGGCAAACGGAAAACGCTGCCCCGAAGAACTGCCGGAGCTTCTTAACATAACATCACGTTGTATAACCCGCAGCAGGCACAAGGACGATTCGGAGGGCTGTCCCACGCACCTCTCCAAGGCTGATTCTGGCCTCCACCGCTCCCGCGAGGAGTTATACAATGTTGTGTTATGTTATGACGCGGATTCTTGGCACCGACGGTGATGCGGAGGGAAAACGGAGCCCGGGCGTTTATTGCACCTCCCTTGGGAGGCTGGGAGGGATTAAACCTGCAAGAGTCTGTGACGGTTGACGCTTCCGGCGGCAACTGGCACAGTCTCTTGACCGCTTCCCCCTTTTGCCCGGCTTGTCCGGGCAGCTGTGCGTTGGCAAGGCGCCGGTCTGGAACAGACGGGCGCCGAGGGCAGGCCAATTATGCGTGAGGTCGAGCGAGTCTGTGGACGGCTCCGGCGGCCACAGTCTCGCCGGCGCGTGGCAGTAAGAGCGGAAGTCCCCTGGGCGGCGAAGGTGCTCAGGGGACTGGAGCCAAGCTGGCGTGACCAATTGGGAACGCGAGCTTGACCGCTTCCCTTTTGGGCGGGAAGGGCGCGACAGCGCCCGGGTGGGGATAAAAGCATCGCCGGGCGTCAGCCTGGCGATACCACTATCACAAAAAAAACTATTAGCAAACCCTTCGCACAACCATGAAATAAAGACTCACTTTGCCTATCAATTCAAAACTGGTCATTAAAAATACAGGCAAAATAACAATCTCAAAAAACACAAGTTCAATTCTCCAGAAATCGCAGTAATTACCAATTCGCACAACCGCACTAGAAAAGCGACAAAAACTGACTACTCGTATTGGTTTTTCCGACGATACCTTTCTCCTATATTCAACAATTCACGGAACAACTTCACTCTTTCTTCTTTCATTTCCCCCGCATTCATCAACTTGCGGTTGTGTTTGATCCAGTTGAGCATAAGGTGTTCCTCTATGCGATGCTTAGATGGATTACGATGATAAGTCTCCATGAAGTCTATGACTTCCTGCCATTTCGTGAGCCAAAGTTCATCTTGGGTCATATTACTCATCCATCATCAAAACACAACACCTGGCTTAACCTGGCATGACGTATTACATCTACTACTTCACTCTTCCTTCCTCTATCATTCTCTCATACTCTTCTTGGGCGCGACGGCGCTTGCTGCCCCACTGGGGCCAGAAGAGGTAGCGGCAGAATTGCCAGATTGCATTCAAAACACCTTTCACCGTCATAAGCTCAAAATATCCTCCTCCCCCA
>CACXNH010000099.1 GCA_902768955.1 uncultured Bacteroidia bacterium
CCGGCAAAATACGGGTGGCAGTGGGATTCCAGGAAGCCGGGATAGATAAAGTTATCTCCATAGTCCAGCACTTTTGCGTTGGGACCTGCTATCTTTTTGGCCTCATCGGCACTGCCGATATAGGAAAAAACGCCGTTCTTTACTACTGCGGCCTTGGCAAAGGGCCTTTTTTCATCCACCGTGATGATGTTGCCGAGAATCAGTGTCTGTTTCATGGTTATTATTGTTCTTGTACTATTTTAGGCAGGCGTAGCGGAAGCACTCCGGGCAGAATCTTCAGGACAAAATGGGAACCCGGAAGCTGCTCTCCGTCAAGATATATGTCAATGAGGTCCTTGCTGCTGAGAACAACCTCCCTGGCCTGCCTGTAGAGGACTTTGTTTTTGCCGGCACGGCTGCCGATATGAGTGCCGCTGCGGTAGTGCGGGATGAGCATCAGGAGCCGCAGGAGACTCATCGCGCGGAAATAGCACACATCCATAAGACCGTCGTTTACCTTGGCATTGGGCGCGCAGTTGAATTCTCCGCCCACGCGCCGTCCGTTGGCAACGGTGCACAGCACCATAGGGCCGCGGGCTATGCGTTCTCCGTCAACCGTGACCTTAATTCTGTTATAACGGCTGGTCAGTATGGCATTTACGACACCGCGTGTATATGCCTGGTGGGCCGATTTCCCATTGGCCACAAGTTCGTTGGCCCGGGATGCCACCCTGGAATTGAAGCCTATGTTACAGACGTTCAGACAGTAACTGTCGTTTACCTGGATGATGTCCGTGGGAGTGACGGTACCGTCCAGCATATCCTTTATGCTGCGGAAGTTGCGGCCAGGGAAGTTGATGATTATGTCCTCCGTGGAACCGGCAAAATAAAGGATGGCCATTGTCTTGTTGCCGCACTGTCCGGCGGCCTGCCCATAGCCCACAAGGCCGGACGCCACACCGTTTATGATGCCGTTGCCGCCGCAGGCAACAAAGCAAACTTCCTCCTCAGGATGAAGGTCGCAGTAGAGGCGAACATACCGGGTGGCATCACCTTCCCCAAGCGTGGTATAAACCAGATGCAGGTGAGGAATTTCCTTCAACTGGTCATAGAACTCCTGATACTGCAGCGATTTATCGGCCCTACCGTTTATAATATATATGTACTTCATACCTTCAAACTCATTATGGTGATGTCATCGCTCTGCGGGTGGCCGCCGGTAAAGGACTTCACAGACCTGTAGATGTGCTCCACAACGGTTTTCTCGTCAATATCGGCCTCAAGTTTTTCTATATCGGCCATAAGCCTGTCCTCTCCGTAGAGTTTCAGTTTGTCGTTCTCCGCTTCTGTAACGCCGTCCGTGTATGCCACAATACGGGTTCCAGGCTCAAGGTCAATGGACTCCGCTTCATAGGGGAACTGCTCCAGAAGGCCTGCCGCCAGATTACTCTTTACGGGGAGGAAACGGGGCTTACCGTCCGGCCCTATAAGGATGGGCGGGTTGTGACCGGCGTTGCAGTAATCCATCTTCAGAGTTTTAAGATTCACGCGGCCGATAAAGAGCGTCACAAACATATCGTTGCTGTTTGTATCGGCAATGCTGTTATTGATACGGCTCACCGATTCATTGAGAGGCAGGTCCAGGGTAGCCACAAAATGCAGCATAGCGCGGGTGATTGACATCACAAGCGACGCCGGAACGCCCTTGCCGCTTACATCGCCTACTGCAAAATGAAGCATATCTCCCTTGAGAATGAAGTCGTACAGGTCTCCGCCCACTTCCTTGGCGGGGGTAAGCAGCGCGTGAAGTTGAGGAGGGAAATTGGTGTTAAGCATTCCCATCTGGATGGTGCGCGCCACATTGAGTTCAGACTCCATACGCTCGTTGTCGCTGCGGGTGGTCTTAAGCTGGCCGATATAGTCCGAGATGGAGTTCTGAAGATACACAAAACTGTCCCTCAGCCTGAGCATCTCATCCTTGCTGGTAATTTCCGGAAGATTGGCCTTGAAATTGCCCTTGGCCATATTGAGGGCCGACACAGAGAGTTCCGTGATGGGACGTGTCATCCGGCGGATGGCGCGGCGGCTGGCGAAGTACAGTACAAAGAGTCCCACGATGCCCACAAGCAGCAGGCTTAGGGCCAGCATAAGCGGAGCGGCGTTTTTGCTTTCATTGATGATGACATAATGGGAAACAATGCCTATAACAATGAAAGAGGCCAGGAAAATGACCGAAACAATGCCCAGAATCCTCCAACTGAGCCTGTTTGTGAATGATCTGTTGCTCATCTTTACTTCTCAACCTCGTTTACGTAGCAGGCCACCAGGCCGTATGTGATGGTGGGCCGGATCCAGATTTCCACCATAAGATAGGTGGTGAATTGGTCGGAGGGCTCAATAAGAATATCTATCTGATAAAGCAGGGCGATGAGCATATCAACCACGCAAATCATCCAGAGGTTGGCCTTGGAATAGGTTTTCCAATCTTTGCGGGCATAAAAATACGTGAGCATCACAAGCAGCGTCACAGAGAGAGTCAGGCAAGCCAGATGGAGCGGGAAATTAGCCAGCGGAGGGGCAAAGAGGATGTCTCTCAGCAGTACCGTGACCCCGATATTCAGGGTACACCAATAGTTGAACTGCTTGGTTGTAATGCCCCACTTGAAAAAATACATCCACATCATCACCAGGCAGGCGATATAGAAGATGTTGAGGATAAGTTCCGGCCAGGTTTGCTTCAGTCCCAGGGTAATCACTCCGTAAATCATCATACCCACGGAGATAACGGCGGCAAGGGCGGTAATCACCACATTCACCGCGTCCGACTTCTTTTTGAATCTTACTTCCATCGATATTCAGGTTTTACTAATCGTCTTTGTCATCAGAAATGATATGAAGGTCACGCTGCGGGAACGGGATTGTGATGCCGCTCTCATTCAGGGTCTTGTAAACAACCTCCTTGCACTTTTCCACATAACGGATGCGCTCCGGCTGCAGGACATACTGTTTCACCATAACGTCCACACCGCTGTCTCCAAAATCGCCAAAACGCACCTGGATGCCGTAGGATGGTTCTACGACGTCTCTACCATAGGCATCCTTGGTCTTCATTACTTCCAATCCTTTCACCAGGGCCTCACGCACCTCTTCGAAATCGGTACCGTAAGCTACTCCAACGTGTATTGTGGTAAGCTCATATCCGTTATTGCGGGTAAGGTTTGTGAAGTTCTTGCCAAAAAGGGATGAGTTCAGGAAAGCCACATTGGTGCCGTCGATGGTTTCCACCATAGTTGTCTGGTAATTGATGTCCGTCACCTTGCCGCGTACGCCGTCGCATACAATCCAGTCCCCTACCCTTAAGCGGCCTCCCATAAGTTGGATACCGTAAACAAAGTTGTTGATGATATCCTTGAGGGCAAGGCCGATACCAGCCGACAGGCCGCCGGCGATGAGCCCCAGAGAGCCGGTAGGAATATTGAGCGTAACGATGAAAATATCAATGTACACAAACCAGATGAAAACGGTTATCAGGCTGTTTCCAAGTGAGAGGTTAATCTCGTTGCTTCGGACGCTATTCCTGTTATTCTTTCTGAGGAAATGCTTATACCGGGAAATCTGCCAAATGGTGTGGAGCGCTTTATCGGCATAACGGAATACGAAAAACAGTCCCGCGAGGAAAATGATGCTATATAAGGACACCCGGAATTCTCCCTGACGAATGAAAGGCTCCTCAAAAATGCTGCGGTAGAGATCCCTGAATTCAAAGATGTCAAGGGCCCAGTCCACGCATGTGGGGATTGAGAACAGCGCCATAAGCGGAATCAGTACTTCCTTTACAAGGTCATAGAACCAGGTGGCGGAGAACATCAGTTGGTCCTTGGAGGGGCCAGTCACATAGGTAATCCGCTGCTTGAATTCAGATACAAGTTTGTTGAGCCTTTTTTCCTTGTACAGAAGCAGAAGGTCCCAGACCGTGGCTATGGCAAGGATGAGAGCCAGTTGGAAATACCACCACACCAGGATGATCAGCGCCATGAAGATGAAGCCTGCCCAACTGAAATACGTTGCCACCGCAGTAATTCCCAGGGATATCCAGCCTATGACAGTATCGGCCTTGTCAGACTTCCTGCCCCTGAAAAGGTTGGTAAGAAGCTGCCATACCGTCATCAGCATAAGAAGCGGCGGGAATATCAGGTTCATTATGGCATTGGGCATAAACAGGGCGCGGCAACTTATCACGAAGAGCGCCGTGCAGATGGTGGGAAGATAATTCCTGAAGCCGTTTTTCAGTTTGCCCGGCTTTATACGGATAAGGAGGGCCGCCGTGATGGCCATCAGAAGCCAGATAAAGGTATGCAGCAGACTGAGGGATTTGATTACCCTGTCATCCGTGGTAATCTCAAAAGTAAGGCCGATGAAAAGGATGCAGCCAAGAAGAAGGGCTATATATCGGCGCTGCTCCGGGGCGACCGCCTTCTTCACAGGCTTCACAAAGCGGAAGACGGGCAGCAGCAGAAGGGCCGCAATTCCCCAGAGGACAAAGAACAATACGCCATAAATAAGCAGCCATACAAGGGACGCGGAATTTCTGGAGCGGTTGTCCTTGTTTGCCTGATCGGTCGTCTGCTCTGCGTTTATATCCCCTCTGAATAACTGCCGGATAAAGGCCAGGGAGTACTTGTTTACAATATCGGCCCTGACCTGCCTCAGATGGTCTTCAGGATGCGCCAGAATCTGCAGCCAGGGGGTCTGTCCTTCCACGAAGACACTTTTCCGGAGTATCTTGTAATAGTCACGGGCGTAATCGTAGGATTCCGTCATGCGGAGCTGAGCCTCGCGGTAATGGGTGCTGTCGGCCATCACCATACTACGGGTCTCGGCGTACATCTTCAGCAGTTCCGACGCATAGAACAGGCAGGTGTCACGGTCTGTCTGACCCTGCTCCGTGAGGATGAAGGCAGGCATGTTATCCTCCGTGGCCAGTGTATCCTGGACCTGCCGGGCCATAGCCTGCTCTATCACCTCCGCCTGCTCAATGATCTCCTGCTGAAGGAGGCTAGCGTTCTGGAGCAGATGAGTGTCCAGGGTATCGTTATGATAGGCAAGGCTGTCCGGAACCACATCCACATCCTTGAGTTCCGGAGGGAGACGCCTAAGGGACTCAATGAGACGGGCGTAGCGGTTGATCTCGATATCCAGTTTTGCCACCACGCGGTCATAGGGGGTACGATTCTTATTGAAATCATAGTATTCCTGGCTTACCTTTTCCAGTGCATAACTGATATCAAAGGTGTAGTCCTGCTTTTGGGAATACAGCATAAGGGAGAGATCGTTGCACTTTTTGACGATATCCACCATCCGGCTGTGCTGGACCTCATATTTTCCCCTCATCCGCTCCTGAGTCTCAGATAATTGCTGATAATCCTGGAATAGTTCACGCCTCAGGTTGGACAGCGTGGTGTCCAGATTCATCCCCGTAAAAACGGCCATAGCCGGCACCGCTACTGCAAAAATGGCTGCCAGGATGCTTAAAAGCTTACTTTTTTTCATATCCAGTTAACCAAATAAGGTTATGGACACGTGACCTTAACCCTATTTTTCTATTAGTTTCAGGAATTCGTTGCGGGTTTTCTGGCTCTTGAGGAAGATGCCGGAGAACGCGCTGGTCGTGGTTATTGCGTTGGATTTCTGCACCCCGCGCATGGACATGCAGGTGTGCATGGCTTCAATTACAACGGCAACGCCAAGGGGCTGGAGGCTTTCCTGGATACAGTCACGGATTTGTTCCGTGAGACGCTCCTGGACCTGGAGCCTGCGCGCGTAAGTTTCCACTACGCGGGCAATTTTGCTGAGGCCGGTAATCTGGCCGTTGGGAATGTATGCCACATGGGCTTTGCCGATAAAAGGCAGCATGTGATGCTCACAGAGGGAGAAAAGCTCAATGTCCTTCACAATGACCATGTGGTTGTAGGGCTCAGTGAAAAGGGCGCTTTTCACTATGGTTTCGCCGTTCTGGAAATACCCCTGGGTAAGGAACTGCATGGCCTTTGCCACGCGCTCCGGGGTTTTATGGAGGCCTTCCCTCTCAACGTCCTCTCCCAGGAGCCCCAAGATAGCCTTGATGTGGGAGGCTATCTGCTCTGTGGTATCATGATCGTATTGTTCTATCTTTCTGTATGCCATTGGCCTGTAATTTGAAGCAATTCTCTACAAAAATAGCGAAAAAAATTCATTATATAAGTTTTTTTCCTATCTTTGCAGCCCCAATTACGGGGACAACTTGATTTTTAACAATTAAAACGCTATAAAACAATGTTTTGGACACTTGAACTTGCCAGCTCACTGGACGACGCCCCGTGGCCCGCAACCAAAGAGGAACTCATAGACTACGCTCTCCGCACCTGCGCCCCCGAAGAAGTTATTGAAAACCTTGAGGAACTGGACGATGACACCGAGATCTACGAATCCAT
>CACXNH010000100.1 GCA_902768955.1 uncultured Bacteroidia bacterium
GAGGAAGAAGTTGCTCCTCTGCGTCAGCTCACCGACGGCCAGACCTACCTCTATGAGAACGGTAAGTTCACTGCTGTTGACGTGAAGCCCGGCAGCCCTATCACCCTCTACTTCGATTGCGGCAGCGCAAAACTCTCAGAGCGTGAGAAAGCACACTTCGAGTACTTCGCCAACACCGTTGTTGATGAGAACAGCAAGCTCGCAGTCAATGGTTATGCAGACAAGCAGACCGGTTCTGCAAAGCGCAATCAGCAGCTCTCCGAGCAGCGTGTAAAGACCGTTGTTGACCTCCTCCTCAACGCTGGTGCCAAGGAAGAGAACATTGAGTCCGCCGCCCACGGTGCAGACGTTCAGCTCTTCGAAAGCGCTGCTAAGAACCGCGTAGTTACCGTTGAGATCAAGTAAGTTTAATCTTACCAATTCTAAAGGCATCCCTCTTCCGGGGGGATGTCTTTTTTTTTGTTATCTTTGCATCACTAAATTCTATTGAGATGAGATTACCTGCCGAATGGGAACCGCAAGGTTTTGTGCAGCTTACCTGGCCGCACAAAGATTCACTCTGGTATGAAGTAGAAAAGGTTCAGGAATGCTATACACGGATAGTGTCTGCCATACTCATGTATGAGCCGGTGCTTATGGTTTGCCGTGACCGCATTGAGACAGTGGAGGACCTTAGGCGATGCGGCCTTGTAGATGTTTCGGGTATACGCTTTGTTGAGGCTCCTATCAATGATACCTGGGCCCGTGACCACGGCGGTATTTCCGTATATGGAGATAGTGGAGAGAAGATTGTCCTGGATTTCGTGTTCAACGGATGGGGACTCAAGTTTGCCTCTGACTTTGACAATCAGATTACACGCCGCATTTTTGAAGCAGGCTCTTTCAATGCCATCTACCGTGATATGCGCCCTTATGTCCTTGAAGGCGGGAGTATAGACACGGACGGCGCAGGAACACTCCTTACTACATCTGAATGTCTTCTTTCCCTTAACAGGAACGATTATCTGTCAAAGGAAGAGGTTGAGGAGCGTCTGAAATCGGCCTTTGGACTCAGGCGCATCCTTTGGCTGGAGCACGGGGGCATAGCAGGGGATGACACGGACTCTCACGTTGATATCCTTGCACGTTTCTGCAGTTATGATACAATTGCTTATACGGCCTGTGAAGACGCCGAAGATGAGAATTATGCACCTCTTAAGGCAATGGAAGAGCAGCTGAAGAGTTTCCGTACCATCGAAGGAAAACCATACAGGCTCATTCCGCTTCCTCTCCCTGAACCTCTTTATCTGGATGATTACAGGCTCCCGGCTTCATACGCCAACTTCCTTATCATAAATGGCGCTGTACTTATGCCAGGTGCAGGATCACCCCTGGATGATGTTGCGGCATCGCGCCTCCGTCAGGCTTTCCCGTCCCGCAAAGTAGAAGTCATAGATTGCCGCCCCCTTCTCTCCGGCCACGGTGGCCTCCACTGCGTCACTATGAATTACCCGGCCGGTTTTTAGCCTGGTGCTTAATCGCCTGATACATAGCGCTTTATAAAAATCTGGTTGTACGTTGCGCACAACCAGATTTTTATAAAACGTTGATAATAAGTAATTTGTCTGCCAGGGCACTATTTCCCAAAGCGTTTTAGGAGGACGTCGTAGGCGTCGATGCGACGGTCACGGAGGAATGGCCAGCCGCGGCGGACGTACTCACACTGTTCCATATCCAGTTCCACGACGCGGACGCCTTCTTCACTCTTTTCAAATTCCGTGAGGAGCTCTCCCTGGGCACCCGTTGCAAAGGAATGGCCCCAGAAGTCTATACCGGTGGAATGGCCTGTGGGGTCTGGTTCCACGCCTGTGCGGTTGACGGTTATTACCGGCAACCCGTTGGCAACTGAATGCCCTCTCTGGACCAGCTGCCATGCCTGGCGCTGCTGGGCCTGTTCCCAGTCGGGATCCGTAGGAACGCCGCCGATTGCGGTGGGGTAGATGAGCATCTCTGCGCCGTTGAGTGCCATGGCACGCGCGGCCTCAGGATACCACTGGTCCCAGCATACAAGAACTCCAAGGGTGCCTACAGACGTTTTGATTGGCTGGAAGCCAAGGTCTCCGGGGGTGAAGTAGAATTTCTCATAGAAAAGGGGATCGTCCGGAATGTGCATCTTGCGGTATGTGCCGGCGATGCTACCGTCTTTCTCCAGAACAACTGCGGTGTTGTGATAAATGCCTGGGGTGCGGCGCTCAAACAGGGACAGTACCAGGACTATTCCAAGTTCGCGGGCCAGTGCCCCGAAACTCTCTGTAGAAGGGCCTGGAATGGGCTCTGCGAGGTCACAGAGCTTTGCGTTCTCCTCCTGGCAGAAGTACAGGCTGTTGTGAAGTTCCTGAAGGACCACAAGTTCTGCGCCCTTTTCTGCACATGCGCGGATTCCTTCCTGAAGGCGGGCAATGTTCCCGGGAATGTCTGCGGTGCAGTGCTGCTGCACCATACCTACTTTTAACTTTCTCATAAGATTCTTCGGCTACGCTCAGAATGACAGTTGTGTTATGGCTACGCTCAGAATGACAATGTGCTATTTGTATCTGGAGAATTGACGGAGTTCGGTTTCTGCCTTGATTTTGTCTATGATGGCGCACACAAGGCGGAAGGTGCGGGAATCCTTGGTATAGGATGCGGGTGTGATGAAGTTCACGCGTCCCTGCCTGAGGAGTTTACGGGCAGCATCTTTCTTGCCGGGACGGGTAGGGTCAAAAACTGCAATGGCGTTGCCTCCGGATAGGCTCACCAGCTTCATGGAAGGAATGTCAGTCTCTCCGTCTCCGAAGTAAATCATGTGGTCCATGGAGATGCGTTTGTCGGCATCGGCCCAACTTTCATTGACAAGCTTTGAGTCACGGGCAGAGAAGATACCCTTCTGTATTTTGTACAGGTACTGGGTTTTTCCGGTGTAGTCTACAGCTATGCCAGGCCATTCCGCTTCGCCTTTTTCGTCGTAGATGAAGCTTCCGGCAAAGATGTGCTTGAATTCCTTGGCAATAGGGCATCCCTCGATGATTTCAGTCAGGCCGGATGAATTGATATAGTGCTCTATGATAACGCCGTGGTCCTTGCCGTAGGCGTTAACGTTCTGGAACCAGTCCCTTACACCCTCGTAGAGCTTTATGTCGGCCCCGTATTTCTTGAAACCTTCGCGGGTGAGCCTGATGTTGTTCTTGCGGGCTTCGTCGTGCATGAGTTTCATGTACGCGAGGATGTTGGAGGCGTCCTGGCACTTGGCTATTCCGTCACTCTTTGCCCAGAATTCTGCCGGGGTCTGGCCCACGGCCTGGATGAACCCGAACTCCTGCATGTTGCCGGGTGAAAGCGTGCCGTCGAAGTCGTAGATAAGGGCTATGATAGGTTTTCTTCTCATTTAAAAAACATTCAGTCTGCAAAGATACTGATTTTTTGCTTATCAAAATAATTGTTATCTTTGTAGATAGTATTGAATAACCTTAAACCTAAGATATGTCAAATTATCCTCACTATCTTCAGCGCCTTCAGGATGCTACCCGCAAGTTCTGGGACAAGCCCGCGCTGAACACAATCGGCGGAGATTCATTTACTTACGCCCAAATGGCAACGGACATCGCCCGTTTCCACATTGTCTTTGAAAAAGCCGGCTTCAAGAAAGGAGACAAGATTGCCCTCTGCGCCAACAACGGTGCCAAGTGGGGCTTCGCATACCTCGCCGTCAACACATATGAAACCGTAATCGTCCCCATTCTGGCCGATTTTACCCCGGAAAGCGTGATGGGTCTTGTCAATCACAGTGACAGCATAGCCCTGTTTACCAACGCCGTTCGCTGGGCAAAGATGGACCCGGAGAAAATGCCCGCCCTCAAGGTGGTCTTTGACGTAGACAACTGGAAGGTCCTCTTCTGCCGTGACCCTAAAATCCAGGAAGCAGTGGACAACCTGGACAAACTCTTTGCCGAGAAATACCCCAAGGGATTCGGCCCTGAGGATGTTGTATTCCCCACAGACAACTGGGACGACCTTTCCACCATCAACTACACATCCGGCAGCACCGGAGACCCTAAGGGCGTAATGCTCACGTACCGCAACTTCAGCGCAAACGTGGATTACTCCCAGCGTAACGTCCCCGCGGGTGACAAGATGGTCTCAATGCTCCCTATGGCCCACATGTACGGCCTTGTGATAGAGTTCCTCTATCCTCTCTGTAACGGCACTTCCATCTACTGGATGGGTAAGGCTCCAACCCCTGCAACCCTTCTCAAGGCTTTTGCCGATGTAAAGCCCTATCTCCTAATCACCGTTCCGCTTGTGATGGAGAAGATTTACAAGAGCAAGGTAAAGCCCACCCTGGACAAGCCCCTCATCAAGTTTCTCACCAAGATTCCTGTCCTTAACAACGTTATCTATAAAAAGGTCAAGGACGGTCTTGTACAGGCTTTTGGTGGTAATGTAATCGAGTTCATCATGGGCGGCGCAGCTCTCAACCCGGAGGTGGAGCGCCTGTTCAAGAAAATCAAATTCCCTTACCTTGTGGGTTACGGTATGACTGAAGCCTGCCCCCTGCTTGCCTATGAGCACTGGACCAAGTATGTGGCCGGTTCCTGCGGTAAGGCAGTGGATGTCGCCGAGGTCCGTATTGACTCCGATGACCCCCAGCACGTAGTAGGTGAAATCCAGGCACGTGGTGAGAATATTACCATAGGCTATTATAAGAATGAAGAGGCAACAGCCAATGCGTTCACGGATGACGGCTGGCTCAGAACCGGAGACCTTGGAATCATTGACGCAGAAGGCAATATCTTCATCCGTGGCCGCTCCAAGAACATGATCCTGGGTCCTTCCGGCCAGAACATCTACCCTGAGGAACTTGAGGCCGTGGTGAACAACCAGCCTTATGTGATGGAATCCGTGGTGGTAGAGCGCGGCGGCAAACTCGTAGCCCTTGTGTTTCTGGATGAGCAGTCAGTTGCAAAGGCCCTCCTTGACAGTGAAGCAAAGGCAGAGATTCCTGAGAACATCCGCCTGGGTGCCAACCGCCAGCTTCCCGGCTACAGCCAGATAGCAAAGGTGGAGCTCATGGACAAGCCCTTTGAGAAAACTCCCAAGATGTCCATCCGCCGATTCCTGTATAAGTAGGTGTGGAATGTAATCTCCTGATTACAAAATGTTTATATGAAAACCCCTATGCCAAAACGCATAGGGGTTTTCGCGTAATTTTCGGCAAATCAACTAGTTGCATTTTACGTCTGCCAATATGGCAGGAAAAGCCAATGTGGCTCAAGATTTGACTTACAATCGGCCGGAATACAATAAAAACAACATATTATGGCAAACAAAGGACAGATTGGAGTAACCACGGAAAACATATTTCCGGTCATCAAGCAGTTTCTCTATAGCGACCATGAGATATTCTTGCGGGAACTTGTGGCAAACGCCGTAGACGCCACCCAGAAGATGAAGGCCCTGGCGGCTTCCGGAGACTGCAAGGAAGAACTCGGAGACCTCAAGGTTCACATAGAACTGGATGAGAAGGCCAAAACCCTGAGGATTATCGATAACGGTATCGGCATGACGGAGGAGGAGGTAGATAAATACATCAACCAGATAGCCTTCTCAAGCGCCGGAGAATTCCTTGAGAAATACAAGGACCAGATCCAGAATATCATCGGCCATTTTGGCCTTGGATTCTACAGCGCATTCATGGTTTCAAAGAAGGTAACCATTGAAACGTTGTCCTGGAAGGAAGGCGCAAAGGCCGTCAAATGGACCTGCGACGGCTCTCCGGAATACACTATGGAGGATTGTGAAAAGGCCGACAGAGGTACCGTAATCACCCTTTTCCTTGACGACGATTCCTCTGAATACGCAGAGAAATCCCGCATTGAGGGCCTTCTCCAGAAGTACTGCAAGTTTATGCCCGTTCCAATTGTCTTTGGAAAGGAGCAGGAATGGAAGGACGGCAAGTACGTGGATACCGACAAGGACAAGGTTATCAACTCCGTGGAGCCTCTCTGGACCAAGGCTCCGTCAGAACTCAAGGACGACGATTACCTTGGATTCTACCGCACCCTCTTCCCCATGAACGAGGAACCCCTGTTCTGGATCCACCTCAATGTAGATTACCCCTTCAACCTTACCGGTATCCTCTACTTCCCTAAGCTTAAGGACCGCGTGGCAGTGGAGCGCAACAAGATTTCCCTCTACTGCAACCAGATGTTCGTGACAGACCACGTTGACAACATTGTCCCTGACTTTATGACACTCCTTCACGGTGTAATAGATTCCCCGGACATCCCCCTTAACGTGAGCCGCTCATATCTCCAGAGTGATGCCGCCGTGAAGAAGATCTCCACCTACATCACAAAGAAGGTGGCAGACCGTCT
>CACXNH010000101.1 GCA_902768955.1 uncultured Bacteroidia bacterium
TTTCCAATACGTAGTCTACTTCGCAACCGGGTTTCGTTCGCCAATAATATACTTTGTAGTCACCGGCATAGGCATAGCTCATGATATGGGCACCGATGGCGGACTCGAACAGCCTGCCCCATAAAGCCCTGTCCTGAACGGCATCGGCAAATGGTTTCTCACAGTAGATATTCTTCAGGGCATTGTTGTAAACCTGATGCTTGGGGACGCTGTTCTTCTTTCTGGCCAGGTCGACGGCGTACTTGTTGAGTGCGCAAACCAGACCAGCCTGGGACAGCAGGATCAAATAACCGGCCAGGGTCGTTGTATTGCCGGCATCCTGCAGCTGGCCGATCATCTTGTTGTAGGACAATTCCATGCCGGAATACGCCGCCGAGAGTTCAAAGGTCTGACGCAGCAGCGCCGGTTTGGCAATCTTCTCATTGACCAGAATGTCTTTGTTGATGGTGGCGTCGACAATGGAACCGGTTATGTAATCGCGCCAGCGGTCTTCATCGCTGATCAACTCTGCCGCACCGGGATAGGCTCCGTAATAAATGAACTGGTCCAATGTGAATCCGAAGGCGTCGCGCATTTCAGCAAAGGACCAGTGGGAAAGGATGATACGCTCAAAGCGGCCCTCCAGACTATCAGCAAGGCCTTTATCCAGCATTACGCGGGAAGAGCCCAAAAGGATGACTTTGAGGTTGACATCATAGAAGGTATCGGTATCCCACTCCTTTTTGACTACCTCGCTCCAACCCGTGATTTTCTGTATCTCGTCGATGACAAGGATGAGTTCCCCGAGACCCTCCACTCGCATCTTGGCGCGGGCGGCGTTCCAGCAATCGCTGATCCAGCTGAGCTGGGTGGCCGGAACCGCATCGGCAGGATAGAAGACGAATGGGATATCCAGAGCGTTCACGACCTGTTTTATCAAGGTGGACTTGCCGATCTGGCGGGGACCCATGATTACTTGTATGAACCGTCTCTTTTCCCGCATTCTGGAATATAGAGTGTTGTATTGTTTTCTTTGATACATGGCAAGTTATATTGATCGCTGTAATTTTACTCAATCCACTGCGTAAATTTACTCAATAAGTTTGAGATTAGCAAATATCTTGCAACTTAGACTCATTATTAGTTGCCTATAGATCTGGACAAGGAAACAGTAAAGGGGATACTCGTATTTACTACGGCCGTTTATCATGTAATATTTTTCCGGGACCTTGAACCACGCGTGGTTCAAATATGGTTCAGAAAATAGGGCGTTTATTTGGTAACAAACCGGACTTATTCTTCCGGTTAATCAAGCTGACGACAACCTTGACCATCGTGTCCATCTCGTCAGTGTGACTCTCGGCAATCATCAGGGTAAGTGCGACAAGAGAAGCATCGGAGATGCGCTTTGATCCGTCGGGGCGATACAGGATGCCGTTGTTCTGCATGAACCAGAGAAAGAGCGTGGCTGCGATTCGTTTGTTGCCGTCCTAAAAGGAGTGGTTCTTGACAACAAGATATAGCAACATTGCAGCCTTCTCCTCAATGCTGGGGTAGAGGTCTTTCCCTTCCCAAGTCTGGTATATCTGGCCGATGCTACTATGGAAGGAGGCGTCTTTCTCTACACCAAACAGATTGCGTCCTCCGAACTTCTCCTTGAGGCTCTGGATGGCTTCAATCGCATTATCGTATGTGGCGTGGAAACGTTCTGGGGCCGTCGTATCAGCTATTTTGAGACTCTGATAATCATAGGCGTCCAGCGTGTCAAGAGCGTAGGTGTAGTCACGGATGACATCGAACAGATCTGTCGCCTGGTCGGAAGTGAGGAGCAGTTCCTTGCTGAATACATTTTCGAGCAGGCCGACCGCCTTTTTCAAATCCTCATACTTATGCTCAGAGACCGCGTTCCGATTGATGGCAAATCCTTTGAGCATATATAGCTTGAGGACTTGGGTTGCCCAGATGTGGAATTTCGTCGCCCTGAATGAATTTACCCGGTAGCCTATGGAAATGATGGCATCAAGGTTATAATACTTGACTTTCTCGTCAGATGTGCCTCTGGCGCCACTCTGCGCGGTAATTAAAAAATCTTTAACTACCGTGCCGGTGATGTGACAATTATTGTCTCATCACCTTCAAAAACAGCCATTTTTGCGGGTGGTGTAACAAAATCCGTCACATCACCCGCATATTGGTTGGAATCTTTGCCCTGACAATCGGCAAAACTGCCAAGGTGTCTCCTTTTCAACAAAAAAGCTTTCTACCTCAAGATATCGTTCAGGATACTGCTCGCGGCCTCGCGGGCACCCTCGCCGGGGCCCTGGATCACAAGGGGATACGGGTGGAAGGCACTGCGCACTATGATGGCGTTCTCCGTGCCGCGGAGGTAGTATGCAGGATGCTCCGGAGCAACGCTCCTTATGCCGATTCCTGCTTCGTAAGCCTTGCCGTTTTTCCTCAGATATGCAACAAAGCGAAGGCGTTCGCCTTTGGAGCCAGCGGCATCGGCCTTCCTTGCTAGTTCCGGCTCATAGGCTTCAAGGGCGGCGTAGAAGTCCTCTACAGTGCCTTTGAAGGCATCGGCGGGGATGACTGGTTCCACTTTTACATCTTTTTCTTCCAGCCGCACGCCGGCCTCGCGGGAGAGGATGAGAAGTTTGCGGAGGGCGTCCTTGCCGCCAAGGTCCATACGGGGATCGGCCTCCGTGAGACCGGCCTCCTGGGCACGTCTTACCATGCTTGCAAAGGATTCCCGGCCGGGGAGATAGTCGCCAAGAATCTGATTGAGGGTGCAGGAAACGACGGCTTCTATGGAGGTTACTTCATCCGAGCTGTTGGCCCCGCGGGAGATGGATTCCAGGATGGGAAGGGCGGCGCCTACCGTGGTTTCATAACGCAGCGGCGTGCCGTTTTCACGGGCGGCGGCGTGCATTGCGGCAAACTCCGGATAGGGCACTGCAAAGGAGCGGCGGTTGGATGAAACCACGCCTATTCCAGCCTCCAGGAGGTCTTTGTAGCGCTTGTAAAGGGTCTCTGAATCTGTGCAGTCCACAAAGAAGGAGCCCTTGGGAGCCAGGTTTATTATGGCGTCTACGTAGGAACCTTGCGTGTTGATTACAGGGTGGCCGGTCAGGTCTATGCCGTAGCGCTTGCTGTTGGCCTTTCCAACAATGGTGAGGCGTTTTCCGGTGCGGGCCTCAACGTTCCCTGATGCGCTCTTTATCATGTTGTAAAGGGCGTGGGCCACGGCGCCGTCTCCGGCAATGAAAAGGCTGAGTTCAGTGGTGGGAAGTTCCTGGAAAAATGCCCTGTGAAGGGCTCTCAGGGCCTGTTCCAGCACTTTCTGGCGCAGCTTGAGCTGAACGCCTGCCTCCGTTTCTCTTATGCTCAGGGCCGATATTCCTTCCTGGAGAAGGGCCTTTTCCGCCCTTTGTACGCCGTCTTCGCCGGAGCCAACCACCGTGATTGTATCGGCCTGCGACGCAACGCCAATCCAGCCTTTGGGGCCTTCCCTGCCGATGACCGTGTACTTCCCTTCAGGAGCAAAGCTGTTCTTGATTTCTATGTCTATACCGGCTTCCATTGCGGGGGCAACGGTGGGCGCGTAGAGCACCTTGGCGCCGCACGTTGCCATCTGGAGGGCGGCATTGTAAGTCATTGTAGGGATGGTGCGGGCCTGGGGGACCTGCTTTGGGTTGGCGGTCATTATGCCGGGGACATCGGTCCAAATCTGGAGGGATTCCGCCTTGAGGGCAGCGGCATAGAGGGCGGCGCTGAAGTCAGAACCGCCGCGGCCAAGGGTGGAGACTTTGCCTTCCACGTCCTGGCAGATGAAGCCGGGGGCAATGTAAATCTCAGCACCCTCAACGGCCTCTTTTATGCGCCTGTAGGTTTCTTTCTGATTGTCTTTCACAACCAGTTTCCTGGAGTCCAGCCACTTGGCATCATAGCCTTCCTGCTGGAGTTTTGCGGCAAGGATGGTGGTGGAAAGAAGTTCCCCGAAGGTAACCTGCTCTTCCTTTGGCGTTACGGCAAGTTCACGGAAAAGTCCGTCTATCCGGGCCTGTATTTCATCACGCTCCTCTCCGGTAAAAAGGCGTTTCACTATGGCCTGGTGGCGTTTTTGCATCTCTGCAATTGCCTTTGGACTGCCGTCAAGGAGGGCGTCCGTACAGCCGCTGATGGCGCTGGAAACAAGAATCACCGTACCCTTTTGCTCCTCCTTTTCAACTATATCCAGGACCCTGGACATAGCCGTTGCGCTGGCTACGGAACTTCCGCCAAACTTTAAGACCCTGTAACTCATAGTAGTTCACTGAATTCGTGTACGCCACTAAGGCCTTCTGTTTTCAGGGCGGCAACCACGGCGCCCTTGGCAAAGCCTTCGCGGGAGAAGGCCTCGTGCCTCAAGGTGAGTTTGTCACATCCGGAAGTGAGGGTGAGTGTGTGGATACCGGGGACTTCGCCTTCACGGATGGAAGTGATTTCAGGTTTTTCTCCAAGTTCGGCTTCCACTATTTCGCCCATGGTTTTTGCTGTTCCGGAAGGGGCGTCCAGTTTGTGGATATGATGGATTTCCTCAATCTCAGGGGTGTAGCCTGCGCCTTTCAGGATTTCAGATGCTTTGGAGATGGCAAGATAGAGGGCATTCACGCCAAGGGAGAAGTTGGAGGCGTAAACCATAGGGGTGCCTGCGTCTTCGAAAGCTTTTATTACATCGGCCTTGATGTCATTCCAGCCGGTGGTGCCAATCACTGCTGCCTTGAAGTTCCGGGCTATAAACGGGTAATTCTTGCGAAAAGCCTCAGGAGTTGTGAAATCAATGCATACGCACTCCCTGGCTACGTCCTTGGGCGTTGCCGTGATGTCTTCACTGGCCTGGACCAGTTCTATGCCGCGGCTTTGCAGCTGCTTTTCCACCATGTGGCCCATCTTGCCATAGCCGCTGATAACTACCTTAATCATTGCGTTTTTGCTATCTGTCTAACTATCAGTTTGTTACAACATTTACTCCCGTCATTTTTACCCGGAGTAAAAGCCGTAACTCATTTATTATCAATATTTTGTAAAAAACGGCACATTTTCACATACTGTTCCACCGCTTTCTCAAGGTCCGCTACAAGGACATTCTCATTGTCACGGTGAGCCACCTTAATGCTTCCCGGCCCGCAGATGATCTTGTGGCCAAAGCCCGTAAGGTGCGGGGCGTCAGAGCCAAATGCCACGGGGGCGCTCTCAAAGCCCGGCAACGTCACATACCGCGCCGGAACGTCTCCCCCACGGGGCGTGACCGTGAGATGCCCGGTCATGCCGGGCATGACGGCGGGAGCGGTGCGGGCAGGAGCGGCAGGGGCGGCGGGCATGACGGTGCCGTCATTGCCGGCTTGACCGGCAATCTCCGCCATCCACTCCTGCACAGCCTGGTGCGAGAGGAACGTTGTGCGGAAGTACAGCCTGCAGGTGAGTTCAGGGGAAAGGATGTTCTGGGGGTTGGGAGAACTCAGAAGGCCGATATTCCACGTTGTCTCCCCCAGTTCCGGGTCAATGCCCCAGTTAACGGCCTTCAAGGCATTGTGGAACTCGCAGAACAGTTCTACGGCGCTTGTTCCACAATGCGGATAACCGCTGTGGAACGCCTCTCCGGTAAACTTCAAATCGTATGACAGAGTGCCCTTTGCGGCACTTACCATCTTGTTGTCCGTGGGCTCTCCCACAATGAGGAACGGAGCCTCAAAACCAGTCTTGGAGAACGCCTTGGCACCCCAGGAACCGGTTTCCTCCCCTGCCAGGATCAAGAGGCCGAAGCCCGTGCACCCCTTTGCCTCCAATTCCTTACACGCCGTGTACAT
This sequence comes from uncultured Bacteroidia bacterium, assembly GCA_902768955.1. Taxonomy (GTDB): domain Bacteria; phylum Bacteroidota; class Bacteroidia; order Bacteroidales; family UBA932; genus Cryptobacteroides. Next base: position 5,829 of record CACXNH010000101.1, read on the forward strand.
TGCAAAAATCTGCCCCTTGGCGTCGCAGCTGCCCCGGCCGGTAATGACAGGAGATTCTTCGCTACGCTCAGAATGACAAGAGGGGCGCTCAGAATGACAAGAGGGGCGCTCAGAATGACAAGAGGGGCGCTCAGAATGACAAGAAAAGGCATCAGAAGGATTGTTATAACCAGGATGATTATTGTCATCCTGAGGAGCGCAGCGACGAAGGATCCCCAGTGACTCTTGACTAACAACGGCTTGAGATGCCCGATCGGGGTCGGGCATGACGAAGGAAGGGTCGGGCATGACGGAGGAAGGGTCGGGCATGACAGGGGCAATGTATGGCGGAACGGTGTCCATGTGGGTACAGAAGACCACGCTGGGGGTACCCCATTTGAGGAAGAGGTTCAGGGTGCCGTCACCAACTTCCATAAGCTGCTTGGAAGGGGCCTTAAGGTGGTCATTGAGCCACAAGGCCATTTCCCGCTCCTTGCCGGAAGTGGAATCGATGCTAAGTATGTCTTTAAACAGTGTCCAGTTCATATTGTTGGAGATTCTTCGCTACGCT
>CACXNH010000102.1:0-1326 GCA_902768955.1 uncultured Bacteroidia bacterium
TTTAGTGCTCTGCAACTTTTTTCATCGGCCTTATGGCCTATTCAGAGGGGTTTTTCAGCGGCCTCGGGGTGAAATGCCACCTGGTCCAATAAAGGGTTACACCTCGTCCAAATATTAGCTGGACCAGGTCCACACGGCTACACGACAGGATGTGTGGCGGAATCCGCCACAAGGGGTTGATTTGCAAGGTTTTTTCGGGAGGAAATGATATCTTTGCGAAAGGATGCGCCGATTTGCAGTCATATTTACGTTACTGGTGCTTGCAGCACTGGATGCCCGGTCAGAGCCGGGCATGACGGGAACCGCAGAGCCGGGCATGACGGAAACCACAGAGCCGGGTCTTGCGCCGCGGTTTGTGAACTACTCCGCCGCCGACGGCCTCCCGTCAAATACAGTTTATGCCATTGCACAGGACCAGGACGGCGTTCTGTGGGCAGGCACCCGGAACGGCCTTGCAAGTTTTGACGGCACCCGCTTCAGGAGTTTCAAGGAGTACGGAAGGGTAAATGCCCTTGCGGTGGATACGGAAGGCCGATTATGGGTTGGGACCACGGAGGGGCTGAGGGTGAGGGTGGCAGGAGATTCTTCGCCTGCGGCTCAGAATGACAGGAGAGAGGCTCAGAGTGACAGGAGAGAGGATCAGAGAGGAGATATCCGTGCGCTGTACGCCGACGCTGAGGGCTTTGTATGGGCCACGGTGGGAGACACCATTCTTCTGAAACTGTCCTACAGGGACGGAATAAGGGAGGAAGCCCGCTGCTTCTATGACAAACGGGACTCTGAGGGCGACTATCCGTATTATCAGATATATGAGACCGCGGACGGAAAACTCTGGCTGGCGGGCCGCCTTGTCCGCTTCCAGTACGTTGAGGACAGGAACAAGCCCGCCGTCATCCATCCCTTCGGTGAAGGAGGGTTTTGCAGCGGCAGCTATGCCGAATGCGGCGGCAAACTCTACGCCTTTGACGACCACACCTCCATCCTGTACACTTATGAGGATGTGGAAGTTGTCCCCCACGGCCGCCTTCCAATTGCTCACGCCCGGCTTCTGACTGGCAAAGACGGTCACCTGTGGGCGGCGGGATCTTACGGCGCGGGTCCCGTAAATACAGATAAACCGGAGGATACCCCGGTATATAAAACCCCCTCCAACGAACTCTACTGCATATTTGAAGACCGCCAGGGCAACATCTGGGCGGGCGGCGACAACGGCCTCTCCGTGCTATCTTCTGCCTTACAACAGGTGAGAGTTGTCTCCACCGCCCAGGTATCGGCCCTTATGGAAGACCATAACGGAAAACTGTGGATAGGGACGGCCGAGGACCG
>CACXNH010000102.1:1335-7655 GCA_902768955.1 uncultured Bacteroidia bacterium
TGGAACAACACCGGATGGGAGGTGTGGAAAGACGGGAAAAAGGCGTACAAGGACCGCCTCACCGGCCCTCTCCCGGAAGAGCAGACGGAAGCCAGGCACCTTGACGGGGCCAACTGGATATCGGACTTCCTGGAAGACAGTGAGGGCCGATTCTGGGTTGTCACCTGGGAGGGCGTGGGCCTCAACGAATGGGACCGCAAAGCCCGCCGGAGCCTCCCTCCCCGCTGGCTGAGCCCGTTCCGCTATCCATCCCCGCAGGTGGATTCAAATATCTACGTAAGTTCACGGCTTGGAAGCAGGCTCATAGAGGATGAGCGCGGCAACCTTGTCTACGCCACCACTCAGGCCGGGATCAATGTCATTGACAGCAAAACAGGCCTTGTCACAAAGTACTTCAAAGGCAATTCCTCCATCCCCGACGACTACGTTACAGACCTTTGCCTCACCCCGGACGGCGCCGTCTGGGCCGCCACCCGCAGCGGGCTGTGGAGCCTGTCCGGCAACCACTTCCTTGACGGGATGCTGGTGCAGAGTGTGGAGGCCGATGAAAAAGGCCGCCTCTGGGCCGGAACGGAGGACGGGCTTTGGTTTGTGGACACGGACGGCAGCACGGGCCGGGTTCCAAAAGAACTGGGATTTCCCTCAGACATCTACGGAGAGAGAGTCTCCTGCCACCTTTCCGGCGGCTCCCTGGCCTTTGGAGGCTCTTCCGGCGCAGTCTCTTTCCACCCCGACAGCCTCCTTTCCATCAAGTCCGCGGGAAACCTGCCGCTGGAGAGTCTTATCCACCACAGGTACCGCATCAACGGGGGAGACTGGACGGATGGGCGCTTTACTGGCCTGCCTGAAAACATCCGCTCCGGGCGGTATGTCCTCCAGGAGCAGAGTTCCGATATCTTTGGCCGATGGGAGCGCGGTGAAACCTCTGAGAAGACCCTACGCGTTCCGCGGCCGCTGTGGCTCAGATGGCCTTTCCTGCTGCTGTACGCCCTGCTTCTGACGGCCGTTGTCTGGACTGTTCTCCGGCTTAGGGAAAGGCGTCTTCTTGTGAAAGAACTTCAGATGAGAAACCGCCTTTTCTCAATCATTTCACATGACCTCCGGAATCCCATTTCCGGCAACAAGCTGCTTTCCCGCCAGCTCCTTGAACGCCTTCCGGGACTGTCCCCGGAGCAGCTCAGGGACGGGCTTGAAAAACTGGCGGTATCGGCTCAGAACACATCTTCCCTTCTTGAGAACCTGCTCCTGTGGTCCCTGGACCAGGAAGGGATGCTGGAGCCCGTGATGCGGGAAGAGAACCTCACAGCGCTTGTGGAGGAGGCTATCGGCACTATCCAAAATGGAGAAGTAATATCCGTTGACATCCCTTCCGGACTCACCGTGAAAACTGACCGGAATATGCTCCTCACCTGCCTCAGGAACCTCCTTGACAATGCCGTGAAAGCAAGTCCGGAGGGAGTGGCCCTGAAAGCCCGCGGGAAAAAGATTACAATTTCCGATAACGGCCCCGGCCTCAAGGAAGGAGATGCCCACTGGGGTCACGGCCTTGGCCTTGTGATAACCCAGGAACTCCTGGACAAGCTGGGAGCGGAGATGAGTATGAATAATGGGGCCGAAGGAGGCCTTCAAATAAGCATAGACCTATGATTAATGTCCTTCTCATTGAAGATTCCGCAGTATTTGTGATGGGGCTGAAACTTGCCATTGGCTCCAATCCCTCCTTCGGGAGTATTGAATCCGTGGTCTCTCCCGGAGCGGCGGTGGCCTACCTCAACGCCCACCCGGAAACAGACATTGCCGTGGTGGATATAACGCTGGAGTCGGAGACCGACGGCCTCACCCTTCTGGGCATCCTCCGTGACGCTTTCCCGGCTGTAAAGGCCCTTGTGCTTTCCCATTATAAGATTCCCTCCTACATCCTCAGGGCCATCTCCTCCGGAGCCTGCGCTTATCTTGCCAAGGACTCTGCCCCGGAATCCATTGTGGAGGCCATCCTTGACGTAGCTGCCGGCAAGTGCCTGTTCTTCGGTGAAACCATAGACTCCGGAAAGATTCTCAGGACCTTTGGCGGCAAGGAAAACCTTGAGGCACGGAAACCCCAGGGACTTACGCCCCGGGAACTTGAAGTCCTGCAGCTCACTTCTTCCGGATACAGCAATTCCCAAATTGCATCGGCCCTTGAAATCTCCGTCAACACCGTAGACAGTTACAAGGAGCGCATCAAGGGAAAATTCGGCCTTGACAGCATAGTGGAATGCGTTGCCACCGCCGCCGCCAAGGGAATTGTCACGGTTATGTAAACACCTCTACTTCAGAAAATCTGAGGTATTGGAGAGGGAGAGGGCAACGCTGAAAATAAGACGGACATTGGCCACGGTGCCGGAGAGGTCCCAATCGGGGCGGTACTCGTCAGATGGCTTATGGTACCATACGGGCATGGGGTACTTGTTGGAGCAGGAAGGATCCACAAGGTCCGTACCGTTCTCCCAGACCACGGCAGGTACGCCTTTTTTCACAAAATTGTAATGGTCGCTGCGGAAGAACCAGCCGTCGGAATTGTCATCGTCATAGAAGATATATCGGCCCTGGGAGGCGGCAGCGGCCTCATAATAACGGTCCAGGCGGCTTTCCCCGCCTCCAAGAATAGACAAATCCCTGGTCAGCTCTGCCGGCCCTATGCTCTCAAAGTTGAGGCAGGCCACGGTCTTATCTATAGGGTAAGCCGGATTGGAACAGTAGTAGTCTGAGCCAAACAGGCCGCTTTCCTCCGACGAAGGGAAGAGGAAAAGGATGCTTCGGCTGGGCCTGAGGGGCAGCTGAGTGAACAGACGGGCCGACAAAAGGGCGCCGGCCATTCCGCTGGCATTGTCGGCGGCGCCGTTATAGATGGTGTCTCCTGTCTGGTCCGGAGTGCCTATGCCAAGGTGATCCCAATGGGCGCAGAGCACCACAACTTCATCGGCCCTGTCCGTGCCGCGAAGAATGGCTCCTACATTACTTGTCTTCTCAATATCGTATGAGACGGCCATCTTCACGTCACCCTTCACCTTCAAAGGAAAACTCCGGAAGCCTGGCTTTTTGGCGGCGGAAATGGCAGCATCCATATCCATGCCGGCGGCATCAAAAATCTTACGGGCGCCGTCTTCTGCAAGCCAGCCCTTAACGGGGAGTTCCCCGGCATTGCGGGTGCTTGGGTTGTAAAGGGCCAGGTTATCCTCCAAATGGCCGTTCACGCACACGTGCCAGCCGTAACTGGCAGCCTCGGTGTTATGCAGCACCAGACAGCCTGCCGCTCCCCTTCTCCTGGCTTCTTCAAACTTGTACAGCCATCGGCCATAATAGGTCATGTTGCGGCCACGGAACAGGGAAGGATCATAGTAACCGGGATCATTTACCATGGCTATCACTATCTTTCCCGTCACATCCACATTGGAATAGTCGTCCCATCCATACTCGGGGGCATGGATGCCAAAGCCGCAGAACACATATTCCGCATTGGAGAGTTCCACCCGGTCAGTTGCCTGGGCAGTCCAAACCACAATGTCGTCGGGGTACTTCAGATGGGTTTTCTTCTTTCCCTTCACGGCAAGGACATCCCCTTCCGGTTTAGCCGTTACGGAAATCATCTGGAAGGGCTGGAACCAGCTGCCGTCAAAGGCGGGCTCCAGTCCCATCTTATCCAGTTCTTTTGCAAGATAATTGACGGTGACAGACTCATACCCTGTCATGGGTTTCCGGCCGCCGAAATCGTCTGATGAAAGGGTCTGAATCCAGTTTCGCAGGAGCTGCTCATCATTTTTGGCCGATTGAGGGACGCCTTGCGCCCTTCCGGCCGAGAGCATGGCAAACTCACTTCGGGCGCGGGCCATATCCCGCCGGAATTCCGGAGAAGTCTGGAGCCGGGAGTAGCCCATTCCGGCAACGGGGCGGCTGGCGTCCACATCACTCTGCCAGTGGCAGCCGGAAATCACCCTGCTTTCCCCGGACTGCCAGGCGCGCGCAAAGACGGATTCCGCTGCCGCGGGATTTATCTGGGCCATCAGAAGGGCGCAGGCCCAGGCTCGGATGGTGTGGCCGGAAGGGTACGAACCCTCTGTTGCAAGCCACGCATCGTCCTGAGGGAAGATTGAAGGCTCCTGAAAGTACGCGAAAGGCCTTGTGCGGAAATAGTGCGCCTTGGGGCGGTAACGGATATTCTCTATGGTTGTGACGCCCTTTGTAAGGACCTCATAGATGGCTGGTGTTTCTTCCTTTGATATCTTAAGGCCAAAAGGCTCTCCAAGAATTACAAGCGTTGTGTCTATGTTCCAGATGGCGTCACGGACGGCCATCTCAAGGCGTTCGGGGTCCTTCCTTTGCTGTTTTCCCCACTCATATCTATGGATATCATAGTCAAACTCCGGGCTGGGATCTGCAGGCGGGGCCGGCAGCACCTTCACCACATCAGGCATATCATCCTCCGGGAGATACGGTTCAAAGGTCTGTGCAAAAATGCCGGGCCCTAAGAAAGGGAATAATAAAAACAGGAAAAAGCGTTTCATTGGAAATTCATATTTGTATTTACAAAGATACGTTTTTTCCTTAATTGTATACCCTTCAAGGCCTAAATGCGGGTGATGTGCCCCAAAAAGTCTCATCACCTGCAAAAAAGGCCGATTTTGCGGGTGATGTACCCCAAAAGTCTCATCACCCGCACGGTGATGAAAAGTCTACTTTTTGCTTTCTCCCAGCACGCACCAGCGGATTAGCGGGATACGGCGGAGGATTTCATAAAGGAGCGGCGACAGGGTGAAAACCGCCACGGCAAGGATAAGGTACATTGCCACCGGAGGCATCTGAGTGTAGGTTTTCATCATATAGCCAAAAGCCGCAACGGGAAGGTAGTGGACAATGTAAATCCCGTAGCTTGAGCGGGTCATATAGCCGGAGAAGGCATCTGTGCAGTCCCAGCGGGCCTGGAAAAGACCCATCATGGCAAGGCACATAAGATAGCCGTAAATGCAATTCAGAGGGCTTCCAAGGTACTCAGGAGAGGTGTTGTCCTGCCCAAAGGTAGTGCCAATGAGTACGCCTCCGGCAACAACGGCCGATACCATCAGGGGAATCCAGGCCTTCCCCACCTTTTCCTGAACTTCATCGTGAGAGAACACAAAGTACCCTAGGAGGAACGGCACCATGTAGAAAAGGGGTTTGTAAAGGTTCAAAAGGCCGTCGGCCGATTCCGGACGGGGGTTACGGATGAGAGTCTGCTCCCCTGCCCAGAATAGCACGCCAAGCATAATCACCCATACTATGTTTGCCTTCCCGCACCAGGTCCAGAACTTATCCTTTTTGTCAAGGGCCCTCACAATCAGAAGCACAATGCAAAGCAGCCACAGCACCTGTATGAACCAAAGCGGGCCCGTGCCGCTCACTGCCATAATCATATACTTAACCACCCCCGGAACGCCATCAAAGACACCCTGCCTTGATGCTACCACCGTATTGAAGTATCCAACCATCCAGTGGAACACAAAAAGGCCAATGGTCCCCGGCACCAGCAGTTTCCGCGTGCGTGCCTTGAACCACTCCTTTGCGCTGTACTTGTCCAGGGCATACCTGGCGCTTATTCCCGCCAGGATAAAGAGAAGCGGCATGAAGAACGGGTACAGGATGTACATGATCACATCCTGGTACTGAGGGACATCCGGATACTCTCCAAATCCCCCTATTCCGCCAAACACACCCTTGTTGTTGTAGAAGTAGACTACGTGGTACAGAAGTACCAGAAGTATGGTTACCCACCGCAGGTTGTCTATCCAATGCTTTCTCATTTTGTAAGTTCCTCCATAGTCTTGTCAATTACGCTCTGGAAAATCTCCGTCTTCATCAGCGCCATTCCTTTCTGGTCCCCAAGCATAAGCAGGGCATCCCCCGGCTTGATATTGTACACCGTTCGGGCCTCCTTGGGTATAACTATCTGGCCCTTGTCTCCCACCTTCACTACACCGAAGATGTATTTGCCTTCATTTTCCTGCATTGCGGTAAAAGTTAGAATTTTCCCACAAATATAACAAATAATCAAATCACGGCAAAAATTATGTGGCTACCCTGCGCACAAAAGGGCAAGGCTGGCAAAGCTTTTGGGCGAGGTTGGATTTCACGCCGAGGCCGCTGAAAAAGGCTCCGTTTTTCGAAGCCTCTAAGAATCGCATTTTTACGATCACCCTCCTGAGTTTCCATATGCATCTGAAAAATGGATTCTCTGGAGGGTGATTCTGAAGATGGAGGCGTTTTTCCCTCTATTTCTCCGTTTTTTCGGTCAATAATCGCACAATTCT
>CACXNH010000103.1 GCA_902768955.1 uncultured Bacteroidia bacterium
TGCCGAAGAAGTAGATGGGGCGCTCGTCGAGCCACTGCTTATAGGTCTCTTCCGTCACCACGTCGGCCTTCACCTCACGCACCGTTTTCAGACTGCGGTTGTAGAGGGCTGAGTAAACCTCCATTCTGCGGGCGTCAATCATCGGACACAGCAGAGGTTCCTGCTCCCCTTCTTGCGAGGGGTCGGGCGAGGTCATCTCTCTCAGCAACACGGGCACACACATCAGTTCCAGTGTGGGCACGGCAATCAACTTCAGGTCGCGACCATAGCAGATGCCCTTGGCCATCGATATGCCGATGCGCAGACCTGTGTACGAACCAGGACCGCAACTGACGCTGACGGCATCAAACGGGATGGCGTGGCTGTCGGTGAACGACAGGGCCTCGTCGACCATGCGTCCTAACTGCTCAGCACCAGCGCCACGCTCTCCGTGCTGTGTTTCTTCATAGATGCACTGTCCATTCTCCGAAACGGCTACCGAACAGGCATTTGTACTTGTCTCTATATGTAGTATGCAAGCCATTCTCTTTTTTTTCTCTATATTATAAGGTGCAAAGGTACGAATAAGTGAGCAAAAAGCCAAAAGAATTTTGGACTTTTTCGAACGAGAGTACTTTCGATGAAGTCAGAGGTACGAATAAGTGAGCAAAAAGCCAAAAGAATTTTGGACTTTTTGCTTTTAGCTGTATATAGTGCTGTATTAGCTGTCGCCGTTTCTGTAATAGCTGTATCCACATCTGTATTAGCTGTAGCGGCAAGAAAAACTCTAGAGAATTTTGTGTAGATAGAACTGCCCCGCCTTTTTGGGGGAGGAAGCTTGCAAAACATTTAACCTATTAACCTCACCCCCTTGAACCCCCGATAAATAAAGGGCTCACGGCATGTTAATACTTTCTCCAACTATTAACATGCATTTAACAATCTATTAAATGGTTGTTATTAGTTTCGGCAACATTTAACATGCCTCAAACCCCGATTTACAAAGGGTTTAAGGCATGCCATGTTAATAGGTTAAATGTTTTTGTGTGCACTATTTCTTGATAACTACAACTTCAGCCGTTGAGTTGTCCATATCTGGCATGGTCATACCAATGGAAGCACCAATATAGGTGGGGTCACAGACAATGTAGCGCTTTCCCTTGAAATCAATGTAGTCGCCTTTGATGTCCTCGTCAAAATGTACGGCCATGGCCAGATGACCAGGATAGTAGACCAAGAGGCACTCCAGGCCTAACAGGTCGGTGATGAGTCTTGACAGTAAGATGCTGCGGTCTTCACAGTCATCATAGGGATAGAAGAGTGTCTCTTCAGGGAAGAAAGCTCTATCCTTGCCCCATATGGTCTCGTCGAACTCGTATTCGAACCCTGTCTGTACCCAGTTCAGAAGGCGTTCTACGGCATTGCGCTGACTCATGCCGTCGATTTTCTCCTTGAGAGAGGCTGTCAGTTGTTCGCCAGTATTGTTGAAAAGAGGTGTCTTGGCCAACATGCCCCATCTTGTCATCTTGTTGTCACCCACTCTGGACGATGGGTAGCTGTTGTAGAAGTCGATGATGTTCTTGTTGACGCTGTACTCTACATCCATCTCGCGATATTTCTCGGCAGTAACCCTTCGGGCGGTTGTCGGCTGGTAGGCCAGTTGTACGGGTTCAGTCAGTACCAGCGACAGTCTCTTCTCGTGGGGGAACCCTGCGTTACAGACCTGTAGATATGACCTGTCATCTTTTTTGCCATAGATGAAGTAGTTCTTGTTGTCAAAGGTGTAGTAGGGTTCGTCATAGATGACGTGGTAGGTAGCGAAGAGCATGTGCAGTTTGCCGTCTTCGTTACCGATGCGCATGTCGTAGCCCGACTGTTGGTAGAAATAGCTCATCAGCATGACCGACTCATTGCTCTTTCCTCCGAAGCATGTGGTTGTCAGACTGTCCAGCATCTGCAGGTAGGCCCAGTCGTTCAGCTTGTACTTTTCGCGCAGAGACAGGCAGTCTACAAGCGTGTTGCTGTAGTCTTCTTTGACCATTGCCTCCCAAGCGTCGGCAATACCGTCTTTCTCGCAGCTGGTCACCTTGTAGTGTTCTTGCTTGCCTAATCTCACCGACATGGATGTACCATAAAAGTTGAAGTCAATCTTGTCGGTCTTTTTGTCGTCAATCTCGGAAATAGGGACAACAGGGGTTGGCTGTGGGATGACTTCTGGCAACTCAACCGGAGTCACCTTGACCTCCACTGGTTCTTTCTTGACAGGGACATCTTGGGCAGGCTCTTCCTTGACGGGAATTACCTCTTCAGGTTTGATCTTGATAGGTTTCACCTTGTCCTCCAGCGGTTGCTCCACTGGCTTGGTGACCTTTCGCTCTATCCATTCTCCTCTCAGCAGTGCCACGTAACCGCGGTTAGCTTCGTCAAGGAATTTCTGGTAGTCCGACTTGATGCCCTGGCGGAACTCCTGGAAGTCCTTTAAAAAAGGATTGGTCTGTGCCTGCATAGTGCAACAGCCAATCCATAGAATGGTAAGTAGGAGTTTGTACCTCATGCACTTACTAAATATGTGGTCTCTTGATTATTGCTTAAAGCCTTCTTTCACATAGTCGCTAACCTTCTTGGCATACTTTTGTGCCAGTTCTGACTCGCGAGCAGCATTCTCCAGTGCACGCTGACGGGCTATTGAAGCCGCTTTCTCGTCAACGATAAAGAAGCTCTGAATCGGCTGGTATTCTCCTGGCGGCTAAATGGCTGATACTCTGTGCTTTAGATTAATCTGGTTGTGCAAATTAGCCAATCAGATTTGCGTAAGGAGTTGATTTTCAGGCCGATAACTGCCAGGCCGATTGTGGGCCAGTCATTTCCCCCATATAATTTAAAATACAGATGCCGGGAGCTCCCTGGTGGACAATACGGTGATTATCAGTGTTTTATGTAAAACTGCTTGGGCAAATTGTACAATCAGAAATCAGTAAAGGGTTGGAAATCAACAATATGACTACCAGCGAGGAAAAGTCCCGCTTTTTTGCTATCTTTGCAAATTAAATAATGACTTATGGCATACTATGAACTCAATGAGCAGGAGCTCGGAAGAAGAGAATCACTTGCAAAACTACGTGAACTTGGGATAAATCCCTATCCGGCACCCCTGTACCCCATAAACACAACAACTGTTGAAATTGCAGAAGGCTTCAAGCCGGAGGAAGGCAATTTCCAGGACGTGTGCATCGCCGGCCGCATCATGAGCCGCCGCATCATGGGCGCAGCATCCTTCATGGAACTGCAGGACCATGCCGGCCGCATCCAGGTGTACGTCAAGCGTGACGAGATCTGCCCTTCAGAGGATAAGACCCTCTACAACACCGTGTTCAAGAAACTCCTGGACATCGGCGATATCGTGGGTATCAAGGGTTTCGCCTTTTTCACCCAGACCGGCCAGTTGTCCGTCCACGCCAAGGAACTCACGGTCCTTTCGAAGTCGCTCCGCGTACTTCCCATCGTCAAGACCGATGCCGACGGCACCGTCCACGACAGTTTCGAGGACCCGGAACTCCGCTACCGCCAGCGTTATGTGGACCTTGTGGTGAACCCGCAGGTGAAGGATACCTTCGTAAAGCGCACCCTCATCATCAATACCATGCGCCAGTGCTTCAACGAGGCCGGCTGCCTGGAGGTGGAAACCCCCATCCTGCAGCCCATCCCGGGAGGCGCCACGGCCCGTCCGTTCATCACCCATCACAACGCCCTGGACGTCGATATGTACATGCGCATCGCCAATGAACTGTACCTCAAGCGTCTCATCGTGGGCGGTTTCTCCGGCGTTTACGAGTTCGCCAAGAACTTCCGCAACGAGGGCATGGACAAAACCCACAATCCGGAATTCACCTGCGTGGAAATGTACATTGCCTACAAGGACTATCTGTGGATGATGGAATTCACCGAGAAGATGCTCCAGCGGGTGGCCGAAGCCACCGGCGGGGTCCGGAAAACCATCGGCGGAAACGAGATCTCCTTCGAGGGCCCTTTCCGTCGCCTGAGAATCCTGGATGCCATTCAGGAGTACGCCGGCGTGGACGTCAAGGGCATGGACGAAGCCCAACTCCGCGAAGTGTGCAAGAAACTGAATGTGGAGACGTCTCCGGAAATGGGTGTAGGAAAACTCATCGATGCCATCGTGGGCGAATATGTGGAAAAGAACCTTGTCCAGCCCACCTTCCTCATCGACTATCCCGTGGAGATGTCCCCGCTCACCAAGCGCTGCCGTTATGACAACACGCTCACCGAGCGCTTCGAACTCTTTGTGAACGGCAAGGAACTGGCCAACGCCTACTCCGAACTCAACGACCCCGTGGACCAGTTGGAGCGCTTCGAAGAGCAGGCCGCCCTCAAGAGCAAGGGAGACGACGAAGCCATGTACATCGACTATGACTTCGTGCGTGCCCTGGAATACGGCATGCCGCCCACCAGCGGTATCGGCATCGGCATAGACCGTCTCACCATGTTCATGACCGGTGCGGAGACCATCCAGGATGTGCTGTTCTTCCCCACCATGCGTCCAGAGAAGTTCTAGATGGAAATCATCACATCGGCCCAGAACCCCAAGATAAAGAATCTGCTGCTACTGCAGGAAAAATCCAAAGCGCGGCGGGAACAGGGGCTTTTTGTGGTGGAAGGCCGAAGGGAACTGCAGCACTGCCTGGAAGCCGGCTTCCAGGTGCACACCCTTTTCGTGTGCCCGGAGATTGCCGGTCAAGACGGCAATGAAGTCATGTCCGGCACCGACCGGGCATCCGTCATTGAAATTCCGGAACAGTTATACCGCAAAGTGGCGTACCGCGAAAGTACGGAGGGAATCCTGGCCGAAGTGGAATACAAGTCGCTCTCCCTGGAGGACCTGGTGCTCCCGGAGAATCCCCTTGTCATGGTGCTGGAATCGGTGGAGAAGCCCGGCAACCTGGGCGCCGTCCTCCGCAGCGCCGATGCCGCCCGGGCCGATGCTGTCCTCCTCTGCGACCCCCTCACAGACCTCTTCAACCCCAACCTCATCCGGGCCTCCATCGGCGCCGTTTTCACCGTTCCCACCGTCGCCTGCTCCTCGGAAGAGGCCATCGCCTTCCTTGAGGCACGCGGCATCCAAATCCTCACAGCCCAACTGCAGGATTCTTCGCTGTATTACAATGTAGATATGACCCGCGGAACCGCCCTGGTGATGGGAACGGAATCCACGGGTCTTACAGATGTGTGGCGGAAGGCTGCATCGGCCCATATCCGCATCCCCATGCTGGGAAGGCTGGACAGCCTCAACGTGTCCGTATCGGCCGCTATCCTCCTGTTTGAAGCCGTGCGCCAGCGGCAGGGTTAGAACGGAAGGTCGTCGGAAGGCTCGGCGGCAGGGAGAGGGCCCTGGTAGGCCGGGTTCACCGGCGGCTGGGCCGGAGCGGCAGGCTGGGGAGCCGGCTGGGCATAGCCCTGAGGCTGAGAAGGAGCGGCAGGCTGCTGGGCATAACCGCCCTGATAGCCGCCCTGGGGGGCACCGCCCTCACCGTCCTGGCGCTTGCCCAGGAGCTGGAGAGAATCAGCTACGACTTCGGTGGTGTACCGCTTGTTGCCCGTCTGGTCTGTCCACTGTCGGGTGCGGAGTTTGCCTTCGATATAGATTTGGGAGCCCTTGCGAATGAACCGTTCGGCCACGTCAGCGTTATTGCGCCAAAGCACGACGCTGTGCCATTCGGTATTTTCCCGCTGCTCGCCGTTGCGGTCGCGGTAGCGCTCCGTAGTGGCCAGACGAAGGGTGGCCACTTTCACATTTCCCCCGGGATTTTGCGGATTGTTCTCAAGGTAACGTACTTCGGGGTCGCTTCCAACGTTACCGATAAGCATGACTTTGTTCAGTGACATAATATAATGTTTTAAGGTTACGCGGCATTTGCTGCGCATCGGCAAGTTACGAAATATTTTCCGGAAAAGTTACAGGGCCCGCATCATTTCTTCTACATCGGGCTCTTCGCCGGTGAAAAGCCGATAACCGGCCGCCGCCTGCCAGAGCATCCAGCGCCGGCCGCTGATATACCTTCGGCACGGGATCCTCTCCAGACGGGGAATCCGGTATTCCGCCTCCAGCACTGTCGCCTCCTCAAACGGCAATCCCTCAGGCACTTCCACCCGGCCGGGCAGGGTGTAGATGACAAGGTCCGGCCTGAGCGAGCGCGCCTGCTCGAAGGAAAACGCCGGGCAGCCCAGGGCCGATGCCTTCTCCATCGAGCGCCCGCACACGCATACCTCGCATCCCAAGGCGCGGGCGGCATAGACAGCGGCGCGGGCGGCAC
>CACXNH010000104.1 GCA_902768955.1 uncultured Bacteroidia bacterium
GCCTGTTAAGGTATACGGCTGCAATGGAGGGCTGTTCCGGAACATAACGGGTTTCACCGTTCACAATTGAAGCAAGCGTGCAAACCTCTTCAACGGTAAGGCCCTGTTTTCCGGCAGCGGCCTTGCGCTCCGGCGTCCACCAGGAATCGGCCTCACGGAAGAGTTTCTCCATGATCTCCCTCACGGATGAGGTCCAGAGTATCTGGTACGTGTCCGGGATAATCCTTGTGAAAAGCTGTGCGGGTTTGAAGCCAAGGGAATCCGGGGAGGAAATGAAGGTTGCCACCTCAAGGGAATCCACAAGCATCTGGGCACCTACTTTCCTTGCGAGGACAGCAGGTGTGCGTATGCTTGAAAGCGTGAGGTTCACTGGAGTTTGCCATCCCTTGTGGACCATACGCATGGCGTACATGCTGGTGCTGGTGGAATCTATTGTATAGTGGCCCACTTCAAAGGTTTTGACACCCTTGAAGGAGCGCCTGAGGCTTGCCGCCTTACGGACGTTGCCGCTGGCTATGATACTGTCGCAAACAGCCTCAGGGTCTGTCCAGGGATAGATATAAAGCTCCGTGGTTCCGCTGAAATTGGGGGCCTTACGGTCATACCAGTAGTGGTAGGCCTTGATGCCCACAACAAAGGCCGCAAGAAGCGCCAGGGCAATGCATATTATGGTAATGTACTTTTTCATAATGAGATTCCTCGGCTTCGCTCGGAATGACAAAAGAGAGAGGAATGACAATTAACGGAGTTTTATCTCATCTCCTTCCTCAAGTTCCACGGGAGGCACCCAGCCGTTAAGTTTGAGGATGGCCTTTTCCTTTACGGCAAAGCGCTGGCAGATATCATGGAAACTCTCACCGTCTTCAGAGACAATATACATCTCAAGCCCCTTGGGGGCCTTGTTTTTCTTTGCCTGGAGATATACTACAGAACCGGGGAGAAGGGGCTGATCCTTCCTAAGATCATTGTAACGCAGAATCTCCCACTTGAAAAGATGGTACTGCTTTGCAATGGAGGCGTAGGTTTCACCTTCCATGGAATACACAAAGGGAACGTCGTTGAGGGAATACAGAAGACGTGAAAGCTGGAAGTGGAATTCCTCCGAAGGAGATACTGCCACGCCGTTTCTCACTGCAGGGGCGGCCACCGGCTGCTCTATCTGGAGCGGGGATTCCGGCAGGACAGCCTCTTCCTGAGTGGTAAGGATATCAAAACGGGAAAGATTGTAGTCCTCTATATATTTAATGAGTTTGGAAGCGTACTTGGGGTCTGTTGCGTAACCTGCCTTCTTGAGGCCGTTTGCCCAGCCCTTGTAGTCCGTGCGTTCAAGGTCAAAGAGGAATTTGTATCGGTCACGGTACCTAAGGAAGTCAGAGTGGTCACGGAAGCTTTCCTCAACTGAGCCATACACCCTGAAGCATTCCCCGCGGCGGTCGTCGTCCATATACATTGTGCCTCCTGTCCAGCCCTTGTGGCACTTGATACCAAAGTGGTTCTTACCGTCTACGGCAAGGGTGGAGAGGCCGGAACCTGACTCCAGGATACCCTGGGCAAGGGTGATACTGGCCGGAACGCCGGTGCGCAACATTTCCTGCACGGCAATGCCGGAATATGTTTCAATGTATTTCTGCTGGGCCTGACCCGTCCTCTGGGCCTGTGCTGAAATGGTAATCAGAATTGAAGCGAGCAGTATGATGGACTTCTTTAACATAACAGTTAATTTTACAGATCCTTCGTCACTTCGTTCCTCAGGATGACAATTGTCCTCAGGACGACAGTTGTCATTAGGATGACAGTTGCATTAGGATGACAGTTGTCATTCTGAGCGTAGCGAAGAATCTCAACTTGCTAAGTTAAGAAGAATTTTTCAGAACTCATAACTCTCGCCGTCGGAAGTGGCGTAAGTTTGAGGGAAAATACTGCGGCACTCGGCCTCATAGGCCCGGATGTCGGAATTCCTGGAAGAATAATGGCCGATAAGAAGTTTCTGCGCTCCTGCATCCCTGGCCACGGATGCGGCATCTATTGTTGTAGAGTGGTGCCTCAGGGCGGCTTGATCGGAAAGTTCCTGAAGATAGGTGGTCTCGTGATAGATCACCGTTGTGCCCTTGAGCCAAAGAACCTCCTCCGGGAACGGAGCGGTATCTGAGACATAAGCGTAACTCCTGGGGACAAACGGCTTGTAGGCAGCCTTGGAAACGGGGATTACGGTTCCATCGGCCCTTACTACATCTTCTCCGCGCTTAAGGGAGCCTATTTCCGTGAGTGTGAGCCCATACTCCCCTATTGCTTCCTTATGCACGTTGAAAGGGGGTTCCTTCTCAAGGATGCGGAAGCCGAAGGTTTCAATGGCGTGATTGAGCGGGAAGGCCTCAACACGGATGGACTTTGTTTCAAGTACGGTCTCCGGTCCTTTCATCTTAAGGGGCGTAAAACGGATTTCATAGCCTACTCCGTCTCCATAGTAGCTCAGGAAGAATTTAAGGATTGGGCCTAAATTGGCGGGCGCAAAAATGTTCAGTGGCATCTGACGGCCTTTCATTCCAAGGGTGGAAAGAAGGCCGAAGATACCAAAGACGTGGTCACCGTGAATGTGTGAGATGAAGACGGTGTCCAGCTTCATCATAGGGACGCGGTAACGGGCCATGGCATACTGCGTGCCCTCACCGCAGTCCAAAAGGAACAAGCGCCCGTGCACTTGAAGTGCCTGGGCGCTTTGGTTCCGGTCTCCTGCGGGCATGGCCGAAGCCGTACCCAGCATTGTGACCTTAAAGATATTGGAAGAAGGATTATTCACCCTTTTCCATCTTGTCCTTGAGGGCTGCAAGAGCGGAGATGTCACCGAGGGTGGTCTTCTCCACGTTGCTCTGGACCTTCTTGATGGCCTTCTTGGCGGTCTCTGCCTCTGCGGTTTCCTTGGCTGCCTTTGCCTCCTGGTAAGTGCGGACGTGGGAAACACGGATGGTGCGGGTTGCACGGCGGAGATCAACAACCTTCACGGGAAGGGTCTCACCTACAAGGGCCTGCTTGCCGTCTTCCTTCTGAAGCTCACGGTTGAAGGCTGTAACCTCAGTGCCGTCAGCGAGGGTAAGGGTGGCGTTCTTGTCACCGATAACGGACACGGTAGCGTCCACGACGGTGCCAACAGGATATTTAGCCTCAAGTTCATCCCAAGGGTTGGGTGTGAGCTGCTTGTGACCAAGGGAAAGCTTGTGGCTGTTCTCGTCGAAGTCAAGGATGACAACGTCGATGACATCACCGCTCTGGACCATCTCTGCGGGATGCTTGATCTTGTTCCAGCTGAGATCGGAGATGTGGATCAGGCCTTCTACGCCGTCCTCAAGCTCTGCGAATACACCGAAGTTGGTGATGTTGCGTACGGTAGCCTTGTGCTGGGAACCAACGGGATATTTCTCGCGGATGCTCTCCCAGGGGTTGGTTGTAAGCTGCTTGATGCCGAGGGACATCTTGCGGGCCTCGCGGTCAAGGGTGAGGACCTGGGCCTCAACCTCGTCGCCAACCTTAAGGAATTCCTGTGCGCTGTGGAGACGGGGGCTCCAGGACATCTCGGAAACGTGTACGAGACCCTCAACACCGGGTTCCACCTCGATGAATGCGCCATAATCGGCCACTGCAACTACCTTACCCTTAACGGTGTCACCAACCTTGAGGTCTTCTTTGAGAGCCTCCCAAGGATGTGCGCTGAGCTGCTTCAGACCAAGGGCGATGCGCTTCTGCTGTTCGTTGAAGTCAAGGACCACAACGTTGATCTTCTGATCAAGGGCGACAACCTCTTCCGGATGGGAGATGCGGCCCCAACTGAGGTCTGTGATGTGGATGAGACCGTCCACACCGCCGAGGTCTACGAACACGCCGTAGTTGGTGATGTTCTTCACGACACCCTCCAGGACCTGACCCTTCTCCAGTTTGGAGATGAGTTCGGAGCGCTTCTGCTCCTGCTCGGCCTCAAGGAGTGCCTTGTGGGAAACGACCACGTTCTTGAACTCCTGGTTGATCTTCACAATCTTGAAGTCCATGGTGGTGTCCACGAATACGTCATAGTCACGGATGGGCTTGATGTCAATCTGGGAACCGGGAAGGAAGGCCTCGATTCCGAATACGTCAACGATCATACCACCCTTTGTGCGGGTCTTTACGTAACCCTTCACAATCTCACCGCTCTCATATGCGGCGTTAACCATATCCCAAGATTTGAGCTGGCGGGCTTTCTTGTGGGAGATGATGAGCTGGCCCTTGCGGTCCTCTGCGCTCTCTACAAGGACTTCCACCTTGTCACCCACTTTGAGGTCCGGATTGTAACGGAACTCGGGGGCGGAGATGACGCCTTCTGATTTGGCGCCGATGTTAACAACAACCTCACGCTTGTTGATGGAGGTGACGACACCCTCAACTACCTCATTTTCGGTAACCTTGTTGAGAGTCTGCTCGTACTGAGCCATGGCTTCCTTCTTGGATTCACCGGTCTCAGCACCGTCGTTCTCAAAGGCTTCCCAATCGAACTCCTCGGGAGCGACGGAAGCGTTCAGAACGGCCTTCTTGGCTTCTTTAATTTCTTCTGACATAATTGATTTTTTAGAAAAAACTAGTAGTTAAACATTATGTTTTGTGCCTCATCGCACATACCCGTGCGAATTTTAGCGCGCAAAGATAGGTATAATTATTTGATTCTGCAAATTTGGCCGATATAGTCTTTCAGTGGAGCCAAGTCTTTTTGAACAACCCACCAGACCGTTTCAATGTCTACCTGATAGTAATCGTGGACCAGAACGTGCCTCAAACCGGCTATGGCCGCCCAGTCGATTTCAATATGCTGGGCAACAAAGTCTTTTGACAACATATATGCTCCCTCGCCAATGCACTGTAGGTTATATACAACAGCATGGCAGAGCATCTTATCTGATTTGAATTCTTCCAGAGACTCCACTCCTTCCATAAAACCTTCAATGTTGGCAATAGATTCCAGCATCAAAGTAAGCCGGGCGCTATCATTCACCTTATCTCTCATAAATCAGATATTTGTCCCTTTCTGCCGAGGGAACGGCAAATGGTTTTAGCGAGCGGTACTCAATCAGGTCCACCTCACGGCCGATAATGCCTTCCAAATCAAGCATATAATGAGATATGTCAAACAATGACACCTTCTGAGTTCTGTCATATTTTACCAGAAGATCCAGATCACTCTTGGGCGTTTCTTCCCGGCGGGCGAATGAGCCAAATACCCAAGCCTGCAACACTGGAATTGACTTCAGATATGTCTGTACTTTTGAGAACATCTCCATACGAGACCGATCCAACCCCAGGATAGCTGATTCCAGCTTATCCGAAACGCCCCTTCTGGAAGCATACCGGCGAAGCCTGTCATAGTTCACCGCATACACTTCCATAATCTTTTGAAATTCATCTTCAAAGGAGTTCCCGGAAGCCATCTGGTCCACTATGTTCATTTCAAGCGAAGGAACACTGACTCCATCATATTCCATAAATGGAGATTCCGAGATAAGGCGGCCGACATAGATGAAACCGGCCAGCTCTATGGATAAACCATGAACTTCTTCCATCTTCAAAACGTTTTTGAAAGAATGTTGCAGGGCCGATGTCACAGCAGATATATTCATTTTGGACACAAAGAGTAAAAGAGTGCTTCCGCGTTCTTTAATACAGAAATCCATCCCCTCAAAGTGCTCTATCAGGAATTGATTAACCTCCTGCATCCACGGCGAAATTATCACCTCATACGTAGGTTTGGGCACCGTTGTATACTCACCTTTCCCTATTGAAATGATTTCACCGCTCCGCTCCAGTGAGCGTATTTTGGCATACACGGATGTCATTGGCACACCCGGCATAGCAGAAACAAAATCTGCCACACCCAGTTCCTGCCTGCTTTCCAGCAGCGTTTGAACTCCCTTCATCTGTTCTTTGTACTTCATATCGCAAAGATATTTATAAATCGGCAATAATCCAAATAATTTGCCGAAATATAAAAGGACAGCGATGGACACAAAAAGGGCCGATTCTGTGTCCGTGGCTGCCCCGAAGGACTGCTGTGGCAACAAAATCGGCCCTTTTTGTGTCAGTAGCTGTTCCTAAAAATAACTTACTTTAACATCGAAGAAGATGTTCTCCTTGTCACGGCGGGAGAAGGTAAAGGAGCCCTGCTCGCGGCCGGTGAGGATATCAATCAGATAATATGTCTTTCCTTTGCGGGCCCAATAGAGCGGGTCCGGGGGCCAGCCATAAAACTTG
>CACXNH010000105.1 GCA_902768955.1 uncultured Bacteroidia bacterium
CCTGGGGCACTCGCCTTGGGGCACTCGCCTGGGGCCATTCGCCTTGGGTACTCGCCTGGAGCCTCCCTCCGCCGTAATGCCGTGGCGGTGGCAGTTAGTTTACTGGCTATCAATTACTTATAGCATTCTTTAGGAAAACCGGTAATCCCAAAGAACCGCATAAGCGCCTGTGTTTCAATAATTTAGCTGCCACCCGTTTTATGAAAGCGTCGCAGGTCCGGTGGAGAAACGTTGCAGGTCCGGTGGAGAAACGTTGCAGGTCTGGTGGTGAAACGTCGCAGGTCTGCGTTTTTGGCATAACCTGCAACAGGAATCGGCCACAGGGGCAAAAAAGTGTCGCAGGTCCGGTGGAGAAACGTCGCAGGTCTGCGTTTTTGGCGTCACCTGCGACGGGAATCGGCTAATGGGGCAAAAAAGTGCCGCAGGTCCGAACTTTTTTTCAGACCTGCGACACTTTGGTTAGTCACCTGCGACGTTTGGGGGTGCTATGTGCGACACTTTGGGTTGTTACCTGCAACGGTCAGGGCCGTCACTTGCGACACTTTGGTTAGTTACCTGCAACGGTCAGGGCCGTCACCACAGACGGTTAGTCTCCGTAGGGGTTACCTTCCTTCCACTCCTTGAGTTCATCTCCGTGCTTGGCTACGCAGTGGGCGTGGATGGACTCTTTGCGTTTCTCGTCAAGGCTCTGCCACCAGCGAGTGCAGCCAGGATAAAGCACAAGGGTCTCATCCTCCACGCCTGACTTGGAGAGACCCTTGCGGGCAATACGCTCTTTCTCACTGATGGGGAGTGAAGACCACCAGATTTCAAGGTCTACGTTCTTTTCCATAATTATTGTTCTTTTGGTAATATCAATCTTCTTACGTTGCAGCCGGCATAGTTGCCAAGGACTATGAGGGGATAGTACCACAGGATATCGGGGCTCCACTTCCAGGCGGCCACAAGGTACACAACGTCTGCAATTGAGTGGTAGAAACCGCACACTATGAACAGGGGCACACCAAACAGTACCGGGAGTATGTTTTTGGTGGTACGATACATCCACACTGCAATGTCTATGATAAGTCCGCATCCTACGGCCCTCAGAAAACTTCTCCAGGGGCCTTGTGCCAGCCTGCCGGCAACAGCTGTCTGTGCCCTCTCTGCCGGTTCCCCGCCAAGAGACATCATAAGGAGGCCAAGGAGAATGCAGGCAAGGATGTTGAAAAGCCAGATCATGGCAAGGGATCCGCTTTCACTGAGCTTCATCACACCTGCTCGGCCGGTATAGAGGAGAGAGCCGGAAAGCACAACTCCAATGAGGCCGAAAGAAAATATGATAGCTCCGGGGAGCCCTCCCAGGGCAAGGTATCCGCAGGCGCCAAGGCCGATGAGGATGCCGGCAAAAAAGGATTTACGGTTATTCATAATCTGTGAAATCTTTCAAACATGGCTTTTTCAAGGGATTCCCGGTCAGAGGGGTGTGCAACGGAGATAAGCAGCCGTGCCCTTTCCTGAAGCGATTTCCCGTAAAGGTTCACGGCGCCCCACTCCGTAACCACCCACTGGACATCGGCCCTTGGGGTAACCACCCCGGCACCTGGCCTGAGAGTAGGCACTATCTTTGGCGCGCCTTTGGCGGTGCGGGATGCCATTGCAATGATGGCCTTGCCTCCTTCTGAGTACTTTGCGCCGCGCACAAAGTCCAGTTGCCCGCCGGTTCCTGAATAGATGCGGGTGCCAATGGAATCGGCACACACCTGCCCCGTGAGATCTATCTCTATGGCCGAATTTATGGATACCATACCGGGATTGCGGGCAATGGTGCGGGGGTCGTTGGTGTAGGCGATGTCCTTCATCAGCACTGCCGGGTTGTGGTCCGTGAAGCGGTAAACCTCATCAGAACCAAGAAGGAAGGATGCCACCACTTTTCCGGTGTCTATGGCCTTGGCGGCACCGTCTATGACGCCGCTGCGGATAAGCCTGAGTGCGCCGTCGGAGAACATTTCCGTATGAAGTCCCAGGTGCTTATGTGAGCTCAGGCACGCGCAGATGGCGTTTGGCATGGCGCCAATGCCCATCTGGAGGCACGCTCCGTCCGGGATAAGCTGAGCGCAGTGGCGCCCTATCTCAAGGTCAGTGGCCGATGGCTCCGCGTATGTTTTTGTTATCAATGGCCGATTATCATGCACAAGAGCCGTGAACCTGCTCACCGGGATAAGGTTTCCCCCCGCGAAAGGAACGTTTGGATTCACAACCCCGATACGCTCACGGGCCACTTCCAGGGCCGCAACGGAGCAGTCTACGGATGTTCCCAGTGACACCATGCCATTCTCCGGTTCAGATACCTGGACCATGGCCACATCGCAAGGCAGTGCCCCGTTACGATACATGGCCTGGGTCTCAAAGAGGTTAACTGGGATATAATCGGCCAAACCTTTCCCAACATTTTCACGGACATTGGGGCCCACAAAGAAGCCCTGGTCAAAGAAAGCGCCGCCAGCCGCATAGGGAGCCGGGCCCTCAGTATGGAAGTGGTGGAAATGAAGATCCTCTATATCTGTACGCCTGCACAGGGCCTCCAGAAGGATATGGGGCACGCTGGCAATACTGGAAAGGTGAATGTGGTCACCGCTCCTGACAGTCTTTACAGCCTCAACGGCCTCTATTAAATGGAGATTAGGCATGAGAAAACAAAGATAGCACAAAATGTCGTATATTTGCATAGCAAAAAGATTGAAAATGCATTCAAGAGAAGAAAAACTCCAGGCTTTCGGCCGATTACTTGACATAATGGACACCCTCCGTGAAAAGTGCCCGTGGAACGCAGAGCAAACCTTCGACTCCATACGCCGCCTCACTGAAGAGGAAGTGTATGAACTCAGTGAAACCATCCTTGAGGGAGACCGCCCCGGCACCGCCAAGGAAATCGGCGATCTCTTGTATCACATGGTGTTTTACGCACGTATCGGCCAGGAGGAAGGTGCCTTTGACATTGCCGACAGCATCAATAAGGTATGCGACAAAATGGTGTTCCGCCACCCCCACGTCTTTGGTCCGGAGGCCGGGAAAGAGACATCGGCCAAAGAGATTGCCGATACATGGGAACTAGTGAAAGCCAAGGAAAAAGGCGGCAACAAGCGCGTTATGGCAGGCATCCCCAAGGCAATGCCCGCTATGCTCAAGGCCCTTTCAATGCAGGAAAAAGCCCGCGGCTGCGGCTTCGACTGGGAAAAGAAGGAGGATGTCTGGGACAAAGTCAAGGAAGAATGCGCTGAAGTCTCCGAGGCTGCTTCCGGATTATCCCCTGAGCAACTTGAGATGGAGTTCGGGGACCTTCTTTTTGCAGTAATCAATGCAGCCAGGCTCTATGGCGTAGACCCGGAAACCGCCCTCAGCCGCTCCTCTGAGAAATTCCGCCGCCGTTTCACTTATCTTGAAGAGCAGACTCTCCGAAAAGGCCTCTCATTCAGTGATCTCACCCTTTCCCAGATGGACGCCATCTGGGACGAGGCCAAGGCCCAGGGGCTATAGCCGTTGCAGGTGATGGTCCTGACCGTTACCTGTGGCACTCCATAGCGTCGCAGGTCACACACCATAGTGTCGCGAGTCGTACACCCAAACGTCGCGAGTCGCAAACCAAAGTGTCGCGAGTCACACACCCAAGTGTCTCGAGTCGCACACCCAAACGTCGCAGGTCTGAAAAAAAGGTCGGGCCTGCGACACTTTTTAGCCCCTGTGGCCGATTCCCGTCGCAGGTGACGCCAAAAACGCAGACCTGCGACGTTTCACCACCGGATCTGCGACACTTTATAACCCCTGTGGCCGATTCCCGTCGCAGGTGACGCCAAAAACGCAGACCTGCAACGTTTCACCACCGGACCTGCAACTTTCTCACAAAACGAGTGGCAGCTAAGTTATTAAAACCCAGCGCATTACGGGAGTCTTTGGGAAAACCGGTAATCCCAAAGAACTCTGTAAGTAATTAACAACCAGCAAAATAGCTGTCACCCCCACGGCATTACACCTGAGGCATGGGAGGAAAACGGACACAAGAACTATCCGCCACGGCTTTACGCCGGAGGTGTGGGAGGGAAACGGGCACAAGAACTATCCGCCACGGCATTAGTGATGGAGGAAATTTGGGAAAAAAGTTGTATATTTACAAAATAACACGTAAGACCTATGGCCGACGAAAAGATTATCTTCTCAATGAACCGGGTGAGCAAGGTTCTCCCACACAATAACAAAGTCATACTCAAGGACATATACCTTGGATTTTTCTATGGAGCCAAGATTGGTATCATCGGCCTTAACGGATCCGGTAAGTCCACCCTCCTCAAGATTATCGCCGGTGTGGAGAAATCCTACAAGGGAGAGGTTGTATGGGCCCCGGGATACACCGTGGGCTACCTGGAGCAGGAGCCGCAGATGGATCAGGAGAAAACCGTCCTGGAAGTTGTTCAGGAGGGTGTTCAGGAGGTTATGGACATCCTTGCGGAATACAATGAGATCTCCGCAAAGTTCATGGAGCCCATGGACGATGACGAAATGAACCGTCTCATAGAGCGCCAGGGAGAACTCACTGAGAAGATAGACCACATTGGCGGCTGGGAGATTGACTCCAAGCTGGAAAGGGCAATGGACGCCCTCCAGTGCCCGCCGCCGGACCAGAAGATAAAGGAACTCTCCGGTGGTGAAAGGCGCCGCGTGGCTCTATGCCGATTACTCCTCCAGGAACCGGACGTCCTCCTTCTGGACGAGCCCACCAACCACCTGGACACAGAATCCATCCAGTGGCTGGAAGCCCATTTGCAGCAGTACAAGGGCACGGTGATTGCCGTTACCCATGACCGCTACTTCCTGGACAACGTAGCCGGCTGGATCCTTGAACTGGACCGCGGTGAGGGCATTCCCTGGAAGGGCAACTACTCCTCCTGGCTGGACCAGAAGACAAAGCGCCTTGCCCAGGAAGAGAAGGCGGAGAGCAAGCGCCGCAAAACCCTGGAGCGTGAACTTGAATGGGTGAGAATGGCCCCCAAGGCCCGCCAGGCAAAGCAGAAGGCACGTCTGGGGGCTTATGAGAAAATGGCATCGGCCGATACAAAGCAGAAGGAAGACAACCTTGAAATCTATATTCCAAACGGCCCGCACCTTGGCAACAAAGTCATCAAATTCACGGACGTTTCCAAGGCCTACGGAGACAAGGTCCTCTTCGAACACCTCAGTTTTGAACTGCCGCCGGCGGGAATCGTCGGTGTAATCGGCCCTAACGGCGCCGGTAAAACCACTCTCTTCCGCCTCATTATGGGCCTTGAGAAGCCCGACAGCGGCACCATAGAGGTAGGAGACACCGTAAAGATATCATACGTGGACCAGCAGCACCGCTCCATTGACCCGGAAAAGACAGTGTATCAAACCATTGCCGGCAACTCGGAATGGGTGAGGATGGGCGGCCGGGATGTAAATGCCCGGGCCTGGGTGTCCCGCTTCAATTTCTCCGGCGCAGATCAGGAGAAAAAGTGCGGAGTACTATCCGGCGGTGAAAGGAACCGCCTCCACCTTGCCCTCACCCTTAAGGACGAAGGCAACGTTCTCCTTCTGGACGAACCCACCAATGACGTGGACGTGAACACCATCCGCGCCCTGGAGGACGGCCTTGAGAACTTTGCGGGCTGCGCCGTTGTCGTGAGCCACGACCGCTGGTTCCTGGACCGCATTGCCACACATATCCTGGCTTATGAAGGAGACGGAAACGTGGTGTTCTTCGAGGGCAACTATGAGGAATATGAGGAGAACCGCAAGATGCGCCTTGGCCCTGACGCCACCCCTAAACGCTTCAAGTACAAGAAATTAATGGAATAAACTACTACTATGAAAACCAAAGTCAGTTCACGCACTGTCTTCATAGCCATCGTAGCGGCTCTTGGAGGCATTCTGTTTGGCTATGATACCGCCGTAATCTCCGGAACCACGGAGGTAGTGAAGATGCAGTTCGGCCTCACTACCGGCGGGGAAGGCTGGTATGTTGGATGCGCCCTCATCGGCTCAATCCTTGGCGTACTCATCGCCGGAATGATGTCGGACTTCCTGGGGAGGAAGAAGACCATGCTCATATCGGCCCTTCTGTTTTCCATTTCCGCAATAGGATGTGCCGTAAGCCAGGATTTCTCGCAACTTGTTATCTTCCGCATCGTGGGCGGATTCGGTATCGGCATAGTGTCAATCGTGTCTCCGGTTTATATTTCGGAGGTCTCCCCCGCCGAGGTCCGCGGCA
>CACXNH010000106.1 GCA_902768955.1 uncultured Bacteroidia bacterium
CCATCGGCATTGACTACGTCTCCTGCAGCCCGTTCCGCGTGCCTATCGCACGTCTGGCAGCTGCCCAGGCCCAGATCCGTCAGGCTAAGTAATCACCTGTCGCGTGGAGCTAAAACGCTGAAATTCAGCGGCTTACGTAAATCAGGGTGCTCAAAAACGAGCACCCTGATTTACATAATATATTGATAATTAGAAACTTACCTCCACGGGCTAGGCCTGTCATTTCTGGCGTAGCCCGGAAATCTTGTATCGGCCTGTCATTTCTGGCGAAGCCCGGAAATCTTGTATCGGCCTGTCATTTTGAGCGTAGCGAAAAATCTCACAAATAATTATTATATTTGAAGGAGAATAACACTAACGCCATGGCCAAAATATTTGTCTTAGACACAAACATCATCCTCCACGACTTCAATGCCGTGAAACAGTTCCAGGACAATGACATTGTGATTCCCATTGCCGTCATTGAAGAACTGGACAAGTTCAAGAAGGGTGAGGACAACCTTAGTTTTAATGCACGCGCGTTTATGCGAGAGATCAACAGACTCACGGACAAACACGATTTCGGTCCCCGCGGCGTTCCTCTTGGCAAGAAACTGGGCTATATCAAGATAGAGCCCAACCATCCGTTTGCCCCGGAGTACCAGGACCTTTTCCGTGACGACATCCAGGATCACCGCATCCTTTCCACGGCAATGTGGGTTAGGGACACGCACCCTTCCAAGTTTGTGGCGCTTGTGACCAAGGATATCAATCTCCGTCTCAAGGCAAAGGCCGTAGGAATGGCCGCCCAGGATTACCTGCGGGACCGTGTGGACGATGAAGCCATGATGGGCATAGAGAAAGAGGTCATTGTGGCCGATGCCAACACAGACTCTCTCCAGCGCCTGGCTTATGGTCAGGACAACGCCCTCCCGTGGCAGGAAGTGGCCGACAAAGAACCCCGACCCAACCAACTCTACAAGTTCAACTTTGGCGGAGACACCGTATGCGCACGTTATGATGCCCACCGCAAGGAGGTGGTTCTTGTGAAAACCAAGGAAGCCTGCGGCATAAGGCCCCGCAACGATGAACAGAAATTTGCCCTTGACGCCTGCCTCAACCCTAATCTTCCGCTGGTTTCCCTCACGGGCGGTGCCGGTACCGGTAAAACCCTCATTGCGCTTGCCGCGGCACTTGAGCAGTGCAACAGTTATGACCAGATCATCCTCACAAGGCCCACGGTGGTGCTTGGAGGACAGGACATAGGCTTCCTTCCCGGAGACCAGAAGTCCAAGATGAGCCCCTACATTCAGCCGCTTATGGATAACCTGGACGTAATCAAGCGCTGTTTCAAACCAGGCAGCAAGCAGTTCCAGAAGATAGAGGGCCTCATAAGGGAGGAAAGGCTTATCATATCTCCGCTTGCCTATATCCGTGGCCGTTCACTTGGAAAGGTTTACTTCATTGTGGACGAGGCCCAGAACCTTACCCCTCAGGAAGTAAAAACCATCATCACACGTGCCGGAGAAGGCACTAAGATGGTGTTCACGGGTGATATCTACCAGATAGACCAGCCCTTCCTGGACCAGTGGTCCAACGGCCTCACGCACCTTGGAGAGAAGATGAGGGGCCAGGCTCTTTTTGAGCACGTATTCCTGCGTAAGGGAGAGCGTTCAGAACTCTCAGACACTGCTGCAAAACTGCTTTAGTCTTCCCCTTCCATTGAGCTCATCAGGGACTCAAGTATGTGAGGAAGGTCTGTTCTGTCTGTGAGGACCACGCTGGGAGTGGTTATGTCCGGGTGTCCCAGAGGGAAGAATACCACGTCCTGAAGAAGGAGTTCTGCGTCTACGTAATCGTAGTCAATGTCTGCAATCTGGATAATGACGCCGGGTACCTCTGCAAAGAGAACGCGGATGGGCAGTTCTCCGGAATAAGCACGGCAGATGTCATCTATGCATATATTGGCGCCGGAAGCGGCCCCGCACATGGCCCTGAGGGCGGTTATTAGCCCTCCGCCGCTCACAGTTGCTCCGGCTTTTACAATGCCGTCTTCCACCAGTTCACGCACAACCTCGTAGCAATCCATAAAGTAATCTGCGTCTCCAATTTCCGGGGCCGATGAAGGTGTGGCACCCACAGCCTGGGCCAGGCGGGATCCTCCCATCCTGAATTCACAGGTGTCAAACGGGATGTAGATAATCCAGTCCGATCCCTCCGGAATGAACTTTGCCGGGCATTTGCGCCTGCGTGACATCTTGGGATTGGAGGTGCGGAGTTCCAGAAGAAGGGACTCTTCCTCTTCCTGGGCTTCAAGTTCGTCGTCTGCCGTTACCGAAGCCTTGAAAGAAACGGAAGGGGCACCGGAAGTGAGGCTGTACTTGGATATCTTTATGCCAAGTGCGTCTATGAAGGAACAAGCCGCTTCTACGGAGTCATAAAACGCTGCAGGAAGGCCGATAGGGGAGTCTTTCCACTTCCAGTCTGCCTTAAGCATGAGGTCTTCCATCCTGAAATGGCCACTGAGCCAGATGGCGTCAAGAAGCCCCTGTGCAACCTTTCCGGCGGTGTATGAACCGGCAAACTCCAGTGGGACGGTGCTTCTGGCATGCTCTACAGTGAGGGCATAGGAATCTATCTCGGATTCCTCGAAGGCAAAATTCCCCGGCACCTGGTCCAGATGTTCATCCGCCACGGTGGAGGGGTCTCCGTCCGGCTCCAGAGGAGGCTCCACGGTGCATTCGCGGAGCATTTTGGCAGGAGAGAGCGGCATTGGCACCCCGTCCAGGATGTAAGAAGCGTTCAGGAGTTCTGTCATAACATTCAAAGGTAGTAAAAAAATCTTATCTTTGTACTATGGAATTCAGTTTGGATGCGTACAATTCTCTTTTAGAGGATATCTTCAGGCGGTTCCCGTCCGTGCAGAAAGACGGGTTCACTTCTGGCGCATACAAGCCCGGACTGGATAGGATGCTGGCCTTTGACCGCTATCTGGGGTATCCTTCACGGCAGTTCAAATCCATCCACATAGCCGGTACAAACGGAAAGGGGAGCGTTGCCAATTTACTGTCCAGTGCACTACAAAGTTGCGGGTTCAAGACTGGACTTTTCACTTCTCCGCACATTCTTGATTTCAGGGAGAGAATAAGGGTAAATGGTCTCATCCCAATGGAATATGTCTTTGAGCAGCTTACCTCCTGGATGCCCTGGATAGAGGAGAATGACCTCTCTTTCTTTGAGATTACTACGGGACTGGCATTCAAGTATTTCGCAGATTCCTCAGTGGATTATGCGGTGATTGAAACTGGGCTTGGAGGCCGTCTGGATTCTACCAACATCCTTGAAAGGCCGATACTCACAATAGTTACCTCAATAGGCCTTGACCACATGGCATTCCTTGGAGATACTCTCCCTCAGATTGCCTCGGAAAAGGCCGGTATCTTTAAGGAAGGAGTCCCCGCTCTCATTGGAGAAGCCCTCCCGGAAACCAGACAGGTGTTCCAGGCAAAGGCAAACAGTTTCTGCCCTCTTTTTTTTGCTCAGGAGATGTTTCCGCCCTTCTGGGTCAGGCGTGAAGATATTCTTTCCGCAATGGATCTTGGGGCTGAAGTCCAGCGTAAAAACCTCAGGACAACCCTCTCTGCCCTGGATATCCTTGGCATCCATGATG
This sequence comes from uncultured Bacteroidia bacterium, assembly GCA_902768955.1. Classification (GTDB taxonomy): domain Bacteria; phylum Bacteroidota; class Bacteroidia; order Bacteroidales; family UBA932; genus Cryptobacteroides. Next base: position 3,650 of record CACXNH010000106.1, read on the forward strand.
AAAGGGTCCTTGACGGCATTATCCACACCGCACGCAATATGGATTTCCACGGCAGGTGGGAGCTTTTACAAAAAGAGCCCCTTGTGATTGCCGACATCGGCCACAATGCTCACGCTCTTAGGCATAACTTTGCCCAGCTGAAGGCCTTCAACCGGCCTCTCATCATAGTCTACGGCATTATGGCCGATAAAGACCTTGACGCCATCATCCCCCTTATGCCCCGTGATGCCACATACATTTTCACTTCTCCAGCCACGCCCCGCGCCCTTCCGGCCCTGGAGATTGCAAATCGTTTTGGCCGCCCCGCTGCGGTGATCGGCAATGTTCAGGATGCCGTGAAAAAAGCCATGGAACTTGCAACCCCTGATACCGTAATATATATAGGGGGCAGCACTTTTGTCGTAAGTGAGGCCCTTCCCCTTTTTGAGTAGCACAATTCTTGAAATGTACTCAGGATATGAGAAGAATAATGTTATCCCTGCTTCTTGCCCTTACCGGGGCCGGAGCAATAAATGCGGCAGTTATGTCTGAAGACGGTCACACCCTGACTGCCCTCTGGAGGCAGTATGAAGAGGCCTCCAAGGCCGATTTACCCCAAAAAGAGGCTTCCATTCTGGAGCAGATTAAGAAAGAGGCAAAGGAAAAACGCCTCCCGGTAGATTTCTGGGATGCCGCAACTCAGTATGTCTATACTCTGCAGCGCCGAGACTGGAAGCGCAGGGACTCCCTGCGTGAAGCCCTTGCGAAGGAAGTTGAGGAGTTCAATTACCCCATTGTCACCTTCCTGTGGATGGATGAGTGGAAGGGGGCAAGCACCGACGAACTCTGGGGATTCCTTCAGAAGAACCCTCTGGAGGGCAATAATCCCGCCCTTCACCGCGGAATGGACGGCTTCCTTAACGGAGCCCTCACGCAGTTTGTGGACAAGGATAACGAATGGGCTCACTGGCGCCTTCTCAATGGAAGGTATTCGGAGCCCGTGGTGAAAGCCCTGGAGAAGATGGTGGAAGGGAAATACCCCCAGGAGGGAGCCCTCAAGTATTATCTTCTGGGAAGACAATTCAATTCCGCAGAGGACCGGCCCCAAAAACGTGAGGCCCTGAAGGCTCTTCGGGACACCTATAAAGGCACGGCCCTGGCCCTTTTCCCGGAGGGAGATATCCTGGAAAGGGATATGTGGGACCTTGAGGAAGCAAAGGGTTCAAAATCCCCCGATTATAAAGCGTTATACAACAAGTGCCTTGACTTTGAGGCCCGTAGAGCCGCTTTCAAGGCTTCAGAAAAGGCCATAGCCGGGAGGTATTATACCGTTAAGAATCTCTCTGACCGCCTCACTTCCCAGGATCTGGGACTGAAGATAGACAAGGAAGCCATAACGGTCCTTTTCCGTAACCTTACATCGGCAACGGTAAAGCTGTATAAAGGTAAAACCGTTGTGACAACCTGGAACGCCAAGAATCCCACAGGCAGTTTCTATGTCAGGGACACCGTGCGCCTGGCCCTTCCTGGCCTTCCTGACGGCAGTTACAGGGCAGAGGCCGTGAACGGAAAAATATCGGCGGGAGACACCTTTGAGCAGTACACCCTCTCAATCGCAACGCGCACGGACGCGGAAGGACGCAAGGTTTATGTGGCCGATTACGACACCGGAAAACCGCTCTCCAATGTAACCCTTCTCCTTATGAAGGGAGACACGGAGGCGTCGCGCGCTACGCTGAAACTTGACGGCTTCACGCTCATTCCACAGGCCCTTGAGAAGACAATCAATGCGCACCCCAAAACGTATTATAACTATGTTGCCGTGAGCGGCGACCGCCGCTCACGCAGTGTTGGCGTAATAAGGGACGCATCCACATATATTCCCCGCACGGGCATAAGATGCAATGTTTACAGGGACCGCGGCGCCTACAACCCCGGAGATTCCCTGCAGTTCAAGGCCGTAGTGTTCCAGGGAGACCCTATGCTCAAGATGAATGTGTGCAAGGGCCGGAAACTGGATGTCACACTCTATGACAGCGAGAGTAACCGCCTTGAGACAACAAGGCTCATAACCGGGGACTTTGGCTCTGCCAGCGGAGGCTTTACCCTCCCCAGGGGCCTCAGGAACGGATATTTCCGCCTGGAAGTAGTTGACGTATCCACAAAGGACGTCCTTGCCTGGGACAGTTTCAGGGTAGATGAATTTGTGCTCCCCACCTTCGATCTTAGCTTCGACCGCCGCACGGAGCTCTATATGGCAGGCTCCAAGGTCCCCGTTAGCGGAAAGGTCACCTCCTACTCCGGCCACGGCCTCAGTGGCGCCCGCGCACGCATCAAAGTGAATTACTGGGCAGAGAAAACTATCCTCGAGGAGGAGATCCCCCTTGAGGCCGACGGACTCTTCCGCTTCGAGGTCCCCGCAAATGAAGAAGGCTACTACCACGCAGAGGTCACCGTCATAGACGCCACCGGAGAGACTCTCTCCTTCACGGACAGTTTCTTTGTTGGTAATGATCTTGGGGTGGACATAAGCGTCCTTGGCACCGAGGACGCGGAATTCATCC
>CACXNH010000107.1 GCA_902768955.1 uncultured Bacteroidia bacterium
GATGACGGCAACAAGGGCAAGGTAGAAAAGGGGCTGGTCTGTTACGGCGCGAAACTTTATACCGGCAGCCTGGTGATAGAGCTTGGCGGCAATAATCCATACGGTCATCACAAATCCCACCAGGAACATAAGGATGCCGCTGGTGCCAAAAAAGTGCATGGGCTTACCGCCAAAGCGGGACAGGAACCACAGGCTCATAAGGTCCAGAAGGCCGTTCACAAAGCGGCTCATCCCAAATTTGGACTTGCCGTACTTGCGTTTCTGGTGATGGACGGGCTTCTCTCCAATCCTCACAAACCCGGCGTTCTTTGCAAGGTACGGGATGTAGCGGTGCATCTCACCGTACACCTCTATGTTCTTTACAACCTCCCTGCGGTATGCCTTGATGCCGCAGTTCATATCGTGGAGTTTGTGGTTAGAACCATTCAATATCAGAGAGGTCAAGTTCGTTGCCGGGGAGGCCCCAGATGGGGGAGTAGAAGAACTTGTAGCCGCTCAGTTCTGAAGGAATACGGTTAAGGAAGGAAAGCCTGGGTGCTCCGTAGTCTCCGGAACTGCCGTAGAGGGTCATTGTCCTGGTGGAATCGTCTTTATTGTACCAGCCGCCCCCGTGTACCTTTACATAGCCCTTCACAAGGTCTTTGTGCTGGAATACCATTCCGTACACAAAAGTGCCTGTGAGGGGCCTTTCTGGCTCAGATACTAGTATGAATTTGGGGTGCATGGCAAAAAACTTGTGTGCTAAGGTACAAAAAAATAAGTATCTTTCCCTGAAAAATGGTATATTTGTAAAGATAAACCGTAACTTAACCGTATGCTCATAGTACTGAAACTACTGGGTTCCATAGCCCTCCTCATTTTTGGTATGAAGGTAATGAGCGAGGCTCTCCAGAAAATGGCAGGTCCTCAGCTCCGTCACCTTCTGGGGTCCATGACTAAAAACCGCTTCTCAGGTGTTGCCACGGGTGCACTTGTAACTGTGGCCGTACAGTCATCGGCCGCTACAACTGTCATGACGGTTTCCTTTGTGAATGCAGCTCTCCTTACCCTGAGCCAGGCTATTTCCGTGATCATGGGTGCCAATATCGGCACCACGCTCAGTGCCTGGATAATGTCGGCGGGCTTCTCTTTTAATATCACAAACGTTGTCTGGCCGGCTTTTGTTGTGGGTATCATCCTCATCCAGATAGGTAAGCACAGGTATGTGGGAGACTTTCTCTTCGGCCTTTCCTTCCTCCTGTTTGCCCTTGGTATGCTCAAGGCAACGGGCGTGGAGATGGACCTTGCCAGCAAGCCCGCCGTGGTGGACTTCTTTGCAAGCTTCCAAACCAATTACGGCACCATCCTCCTGTTCCTTCTCATAGGAACAATCCTTACTGCAATGGTCCAGAGTTCCGCCGCTCTCATGGCCATCACAATGGTCCTCTGCGCCACCGGAGCCATTACCATCTATCAGGGTATCGCCCTTGTTATGGGTGAGAATATAGGTACCACCGTTACCGCAAACCTGGCGGCAATGAGCGCAAATACTCAGGCAAGGCGTACTGCTATGGCCCACCTCCTGTTCAATGTGTTTGGCGTTGTGTGGGTGCTCATCTTCTTCTTCCCGTTTGTGAGGATGGTGTGCGGCATAGTGGGAATGGATCCCACCGCCGCAGAGCAGAGCCCTACTCAGCTTTCCTTTGCCCTTGCAACATTCCACACATGCTTCAATGTCATCAATACAGCCGTTCTCATCTGGTTCATTCCCCAGATTGAGAAGCTTGTGTGCATGATTATCAAGCCCAAGAAAACTGATGAGGAGGACGAATTCCGCCTGCAGTATATCCGCAGCGGTATCATGAAAACTCCGGAACTTTCCGTGTTCCAGGCCCAGAAGGAGATTGCAGTGTTTGGAGAGAAGATGCAGCGCATGTTCGGCCTTGTGAAAGAACTTTATGTCACGGCCGATGATAAAGCCTTTGACGCCCTGTTTGAACGCATACGCAAGGGTGAGGAGATGAGTGACCAGATGGAGAATGAGATTGGCAAGTATCTTGGAGAGGTAGGAGACGCCCACCTTTCAGATGAAACCAAGGCCAAGATCCGCGGTATGCTTCGTTCCATCAGCGAACTCGAATCCATTGGAGACAGCAACTTCAACCTTGCCCGCATCCTGAAACGCAAACGTGACCAGAAGATTACTTTCAACAATCAGCTTGAAGCCGGTGTTCAGGAAATGTTCTCCCTCATAGACACTGCCCTCAACCGTATGAACCACGCCCTTGGCGGCCACAAGGAGGATATTAGCATAGATTACTGCATGGAGGCAGAGAGGAATATCAACGCCTGTCGCAACCGCCTCAAGCAGCAGAATGTAGAGCAGCTTGACCACGGTGCATACAGCTACGACGAAGGCAATATCTTCAGTGACCTCATAGGGGAGTGCGAGCAAAATGGAGACTATATAATCAATGTGGCAGAATCCAGGCTTGGCCCTTCTCCCACCAAAAACACACCTCAATCTTAAATGTTAGAACTTCTGCTGCTGGCCCTTGCGCTGGCTATGGACTGCTTCACTGTATCCGTAGTTTGCGGGGTAATTACTGGTAAATTCAAAGCCGGGCTTATGATGCGCCTGGCTTTTCTCTTCGGCTTTTTCCAGGCCCTCATGCCGCTTGTCGGCTGGCTCCTCACAAGCCGCTTCTCAACGTATCTGGAGGCGGTGGACCACTGGATTGCGTTTGGCCTTCTGGCTGTCATAGGCATAGAAATGATTGCCGATTCCTTCAAGAAGGAGGAAGATAAAACCATTGAACCTTATGGCCTCAAGTCTCAGATTCTCCTTGCCGTTGCAACAAGCATAGATGCCCTTGCAATTGGCATCTCCTTCGCATGTACCGGGTATAATGAGCTATCTCAGCTATGGACTCCTCTGGCCCTGATCGGCGGCGCCTCCTTTGTGATGAGCCTGATAGGTTTTGGTCTTGGGGTGCGCTTTGGAGACATTGTTACGCGTAAAGTAAAGCCGGAGATCCTTGGAGGTCTCATCCTCATAGGAATAGGCATAAAAATACTAATAGAACACCTTGGATAGCATTATTATGAGAAGATTGTCTAAAGTTTTCCTTGCCACTGCGCTCATTGTGACGGCCTGTACCGCCACGTACGATGACAGTGCTCTCAGGAAGGATATATCTGATCTCCAAAAAAGGATGGAGGAGGTGGAAAAACGCCTTAATACCATTAATTCCGACATCTCCGGTCTCCGGGAAATTGTCACGGCCATCCAGAAAGGCAAGCAGCTTCTGTCTGTTAATGAACTCACCGCAGAAGGAGAAACCTTCTGGGAACTTGTGTTCAGTGACGGCACTACCATCCAAATCCATAACGGTAAGGACGGGGTAGACGGTAAGGACGGAGATAACGGCAAGGACGGGGCCGATGGCAGGGATGGAGAGGACGGCAAGGACGGCAAGGATGGTCATTCCCCGGAGATAGGGGTGCGCCAGTTCACGGACGGCCTCTGGTACTGGACTTTGGACGGAGAGTGGCTCCTTGACGGCGACGGCAATAAGGTCAGGGCCTCAGGAATAGACGGCAAGGACGGCAAGGACGGTGAAGATGGTCAGAACGGTCTGGACGGAACAAATGGAAAAGACGGTGAGAACGGGAAGGATGGATTTGACGGGAAAGACGGTGAGAATGGGATAGACGGTGTGGATGGCAAGGACGGCGTGGATGGCAAGGACGGCGTCACCCCGCAGCTAAAAGTGGAAGAGGGTTTCTGGTGGGTGTCCTATGACAACGGCGCCACCTGGACGCAGCTCTATGAGTTTTCTGGTCCCAGCACTGTTGTAGAAGGCCCCGTAAAGGATATTGACGCTACTACCAGCAGCAAATATGTCATTGTAACTCTCAGTAACGGAGACACCATCAATATTCCACGTTACGTTCAGCTTAGCATAGCTTTTGGCAAGGAAGAGATAGTGCTGGCAACACCCGGCTCAAGCATGGAGATACCCTATACCCTTACCGGAGGCTCAGACTCCAATGTTGTGAAGGCAGTAGGCCAGGGCGGCTGGATTGCCTCCGTAACCCCCTTGGACGCCTATTCCGGTATCATTACAGTCACGGCTCCTGAAACTATTGTGAGTTGTGAGATAATAGTGCTGGCAAGTGACGGTGCGGGGTATACCACCCTTGCCTCAATAAACTGCGTGAAGGGTGAAATCCTGTTTGCAGAGGAATCGGCCCATGTGGCGGCCGCTGGCGGTGACGTTGAGATTCCACTGGAAACCAACCTTGAATCCTTTAAGGTAGAAACAGACGCCTCCTGGATCCATTACCTTGAAACCAAGGCTTTTGCTTCCCGCAAAGTTTGCCTCACCGTTGATGCCAATAATGGAGATGAGCGCTATGCAAGCGTACTTTTCAAGGAAGGGGATAACATTGTGACAAGCGTAATCCTGTTCCAGGAAGCAAAGAGCCTTCCCCAGGCCTTCGGCGTGTGGTCTTCCTCAGGAGATCCCGTATATGAATACAATCCCTCAAATGCCCAGATGAATATGTATGAGGCGGCAGGGGAGGTATGGTTCCGTTTTGTGGAGCCTGGTGCCGTTATGGTGAGGGAAATAGGCCCTATTCCTGCCCAGCCGGTGCTGAAAGGGGTCTTTACCGCCACTTTCTCCAGGATTCAGGCGGGCGTGACGCTCTCATCTGAGGAATATGACTTCACGGTTCGCTCAATTGAGAAGGAGAAACTCATCCTCTCCACCCAGGATGACACATTCTTTGTAATCAGGTTCTAGGCTATGAAAAAGATTGTCGCAGCCATTGCCCTGTTTCTGGGCTTTACAGCCGTAGCGCTGGCCATTCCGGCCCGTCCCGGCGCCCGTCCCGTAAGGCAGCCTGACGGCTCCGTGATCATGCTCACGCTCAACGGAGATGAATACTGCCACTGGGTCACAGACGCCTCCGGAACCATAGTGGAAAAGGGGGAGGACGGTTTTTGGCGTCCCTCGCGTAAGACTATATCGGAGCACAGGACCGCGCTTTCAAGGCGGTCTGTTATCTCCAGGAGCAAGTGGTCTTCCTACGACTCTGCCCCCCAAACCAATTTTGGAGACAGGAAAATCCTTGCAATACTTGTGAACTTCACGGACTCAACATTTGTCCTGAATGACCCCAGGACCCGTTTTGACAACCTCCTGAATCAGGAAGGCTATTCAGAAAACGGCGGGCACGGCTCCGTGAGGGATTACTATGTACAGAATTCCCTGGGGCTGTACCGCCCTCATTTTGATGTGTACGGGCCCGTGAACCTCTCTCATTCATCGGCCTACTATGACCAGACATCAAGCGTTGCCGAGGCCATTTACGAGGCCTGCCAGATGCTTGACTCGCAGGTAGATTTCTCTCAGTATGACACGGATTCTGACGGCACCATTGACATGATCCTCCTCTATTACGCCGGTCATAATGAGGCCGAAGGAGCCGGAGAGGAATCCATCTGGCCCCATCAGTCAAGTGGATATGGCACTTTTGACGGAGTCAATATTGGCAATTATTTCTGTACTTCCGAGCTTTCAAATGCCAGCGGCACCAATATGTGCGGCATAGGTACTACCACCCATGAATTTGCCCACTCTCTGGGGCTCCCGGACTTTTATGACACGGATTACGAGAAAAACGGCGGCATGAACGGCACAACCAACTGGTACGATGTAATGTGCAGAGGCTCTTACCTGGATGACGGCAAATGCCCGCCGTATTTCAGCGCCGTGGAGCGCAATATGCTGGGATGGATGCCTGAGCCGGAGGTGCTCTCTTCCTTGGCCGATATCACTCTTTCTCCGGTACAGGAAAATGCCGCATATAAGGTACTTACGGAGAATGAAGGGGAGTACTTCATCCTTGAGGCCCGTAACGGAGCCAGGTGGGACAGCGCCCTCCCGGACACGGGCCTTCTGGTGTATCATGTGGATCAGTCCCAGAACAGTGTAAATGGGCGTACGGCTGCTTACCTGTGGGAGAGCACCAATAAGATTAATGCATACTACGGGCATCCCTGCTTCTATATAATGACAGATACCGGCGGCCTGCCGGATTCCACCCAGTGGAAGAATATGTGCCTTGGAGGGCAGTATGCCGGGAAAAACCTCAATCTCAGGAGGTGGTCCGGGGATGAGGTTGGGATGATGATCCAG
>CACXNH010000108.1 GCA_902768955.1 uncultured Bacteroidia bacterium
AAGCGCCAAGACGATGGTCCTGAAGAAAGGCACCCAGATGGATACCATCTACCGTGTGGCACGTCTCTACGACGAATCCAAGAACAACACCAACTACTACTGGCCCAACACCCCGGCCTACGCCACCTATCACTATTCCGGTTACACCCGTGACCCCCGCTACGACAAACCCATCGAGTACGTGATTACCTACAAGTGGCTTGGCAAGGAGTACAAGATTGACTATGGCGACTGCATCCTGAATCAGAATCCTACGCCAAGGTATTTCCCCGAGGACGGACGTAACTACCTCATGCCCATCCCCCGCAACGAAATCACAAAGAGCGGCAAGAATCTGGTACAGAACCCCGGCTATCCCGGAAGTGAATAATCATGAAAAAGCTTGTCAGCATATTCATGCTCATGGTGGTGATCCTCTCCTGCAAAAAGGAGGGGCTCACCATGAGCTATTCCAGTGCCGATATCTCCGGCACACCGGAAGAACACATGGTGCTGGCCGGATTCGCAGCCCGCGATGAGCTGTCGGACGGCATCCACCTCCCCTTGTACACCCACTGTCTGGTGGTTGGAGACGGCGCCCAGAAGGTCTGCATCATCTCCAACGACCTCATGGAGATTTCTCCGGCCATAACCGACACCCTCCTCAACATGATTGCAGAGAGGTCCGGCCTTAAGAAGGAGAATATCCTCATGCACTGCACCCACACCCATTCGGCCCCCAGAAGCGGCGGAGCCTCCAACTATACCGGAGGGACAAACCGCGCCTGGAAAGAAAGGATGATGGAGACCGTGGTGTCCAATGCCGTGAAGGCAATCAAGGCGAAGGGAGAGCCCTTTACACTTGAAATTGGGAAGGGCAGCAGCGCAATCAACGGCAACCGCTGTGAGAAAAACGGCCCCGTGGACCGCAGCGTGTATGTGGCCCGCTTCCTCCAAGACGGGAAGCCCGTGGCCTCAATTGTGAACTACTCCTGCCATCCCGTGAGCATGGGACCTACCAGCTACCTCCTTTCCAGCGACTATCCCGGCGTAGCGGCCCGCTACCTCCAGGAAGCCTGGGGCGGTGAGGTGTTCCAGCTCTCCGGCGCACAGGGCAATGTAGATCCGGCCGAAGGCCCCAAGAAGGTTGACTACACCGAGCGCATAGGAAAGCAGCTCGCCGACGACATCAAGGACATAGAGTTCCGGACCATACCCTCGGAAGGCCTCCTGAGAATAGTGAACAAGACCGTAGACCTCCCCTATGAGATAGACAAGGTTACCCCCGAAGCCGTTATCCGGCATGCCGATTCCCTTGCGGCTTCGGCCAAGACGACCTTCCCGCGTTTTTCGAACGACGTCATGGGATGGAAGGAGGAAATCCTGGAGCGCTTCCGCACCGGGGAAGTTCCCTCCAAACTGAGGTACCATCTTCACGGGGTGAACATGGACGGCGTGGTATTCTTCTTCTCGGACGGAGAGCCATTCTGCGAATACCAGATTGAGGCCAGGGAAGCCTTCCCGGGCACCACGGTGTTCTTTGCAGGCTATACAAACGGCCAGAATTCCTATCTTCCCAGCGAACACGCCTATGAGGTGAGGAAGGGTTACGAGTATGAGATTGAGCAGATGCACGTCTACATCAAGGCCCCTTATCCGCTTTCAGACAGAATGCCTTCCGTCTACCGTGAAGGCGTCATTGATACCATTCGTGAGACCATAGATAAACAGTAATGAGAGTTCTTTATACCGTACTTTTGACCCTTATTCTTGCCCTGCCCCTTTCGGCCGGTCCAAGATACAATATCGTCCCCACCCCCAGAAGTCTTACGGAGGCTCCCGGAGAATTCACCATAAACCGCAACACGGCACTTGTGGTTGAAGATTCGGCCTTTGCCGAAATTGCCGGAGACTTCAAGGCCCAGATACTTTCCTCCACCGGTTTTGCCCTGGAAGGAAAGGGCCCGAAGATTATCATGAGGAAGGTTGACGGCCTTGGAAAGGAAGAGTATCGCCTTACCGTCACCCCGGAGAACATCCTTGTGGAGGCGACGGAGGTGAACGGAGCATTCTACGGGCTCCAGACCCTTCTTCAGCTTCTTCCGGAAAAGGTGTACAGCGCCAAGAAAGTGCGCGGAGTCAAATGGACGGTTCCCTGCTGCATCATAGAGGACGGTCCGGAATTCTGGTACCGCGGAACCCTGTTTGACAGCGGCCGCTTCTTCTTCCCGAAGGAGGAGGTAATGAAGTTCATAGACCTAATGGCCATGCACAAGCAGAACATCCTCCACTGGCACCTCACGGAAGATCAGGGCTGGCGCATCCAGATTGACAAGTATCCCCGCCTGACCCAGATTGGTGCATGGCGCAAGGAAACCGCCTGGCACAGCGGAATAGGGAACGGAGAGCCCCACGGCGGTTTCTATACCAAGGACGATATCCGTGAGGTTGTGGAATATGCCCGCAGGCGCTGCGTCACCGTGGTCCCGGAGGTCGAGATCCCCGGTCACTGCACTGCCGCAATTGCCGCATACCCTGAACTGAGCTGCTTTCCGGACCGCCATTATGAGGTTGAAACCCGCTGGGGAATATGGAAAAACCTGTACGCCCCCACCGCAACCACCTTCCGTTTCCTGGAAGACGTATTCACGGAACTGTTTGAGCTGTTCCCTTCTCCTTATTATCATATAGGAGGAGACGAGGCCCCAAAGGACGTGTACAAGGAAAGTCAGTATTGCCAGGACCTGATGACCGTCCTCGGCCTTGAGGACGAGGAAGAGCTCCAGACCTTCTTTGTCAAGCGCATGGGAGATTTCCTCCGGAAGAACGGCAAAACCGTAATTGGCTGGGATGAAATCCTTGACGGCGGCGCGCTGGAAGACCCTATAGCAATGTCTTACCGCGGCCACGCCCCGGCAGTAAAGGGCATCAAGCGCGGCATAAGGGTAATCCTGACACCAAACCGCTGGTGCTACCTTGACAACCAGCAGTATGACCAGCCGGATTCCGTGGCGCAGGAGATATTCATGCCCCTCAAGAAGGTGTACAACTATTATCCCGCAGTAGATTCCCTTGCCACCCTGAGCAAGGAGTACATCGTGGGTTACGAGACCTGCCTCTGGACGGAATACATCTGGACCAATGAAAAGGCCGAATACCAGGCTTATCCCCGCAACGTGGCCGCTGCAGAGGTGGGCTGGACAGCCCGCGCCAACAAAGACTGGGATTCCTTCCGCAGAAGAATGCCCAAGGTGCTTGGAAGGCTAAGGATGAAAGACGTGAACTACTGCGATGCCTTCTACGACGTCCTGTTTGACTACAACCGCAACCTTCCTTTCCCCAAGATGATGAATCTTGAGCTGGACTGCCCCGGGGCCGAAATCCGCTACACCCTTGACGGCTCCGAGCCCACAAAGAAATCCCCGGTTTACTCCGGAGAGCCCTTCGAAGTGAATAAAGGCAGCGTCATCAAAGCCAGGGGCTTTATAAGTGGCAAGCCTATTGGAAAAACCGCAGTGAAAACATTCTGATGAGAAAAAGCATAGCAATACTGGCTGCGGCCGCAGCCCTCATTGCCTCCTGTACTCCCGAAGCCCAGGAAGAGCCCCGCGTCATAAGCATCATCCCCGAACCCGAGCACATCCAGCTTGCGGAGGGCAGTTTCACGGCGGGTCCTTCCCTCATGATCCATCTTGACGAGGACACTCCCGAGATGCAGCGCGTGGCGGGTTTCCTTACGGAGAAGCTTTCTACGGCCGCCGGCATCAAAGCCGGATTCACGGAGGAGACAGACCGCCCCGGAACCGTGTACTTCATGAACGCCGGCCTTCCGGAAGAGTGCTACGAGCTAAGGGTGGAGCCTGAAAGGATAGTGATAGACTACGGAACCCCGTCAGGGGCCTTCTACGCCATCCAGAGCCTTCTCCAGCTGTTCCCCCAGGAGATTTTTGAGACAAAGCCCGTCAAAGGCGTCAAATGGAGCGTCCCATGCGTAAGCATCGAGGACAGGCCCCGCTTCCCCTACAGGGGCATGCATCTTGACTGCTGCCTCCACTTCTTCGAGATGGACTTCCTGAAAAAGTACATCGACATAATGGCCCTCCACAAGGTAAACCGTTTCCACTGGCACCTCACCGAGGACCAGGGCTGGAGGCTGGAGATAAAGAAATACCCTCTTCTCACCGAAAAGGGCCAGTGGCGCAAGGAAACCGTTGTGGGCTCCCTCTATTCAGGCATCTATGACGGCAAGCCCCACGGCGGTTACTACACCCAGGAAGAAGTAAAGGAACTGGTACAATATGCTGCAGAACGTTATGTCACCATTGTTCCGGAGATAGAGATGCCCGGCCATGCCCTGGCCGCAATAGCATGCTACCCTGAGCTAAGCTGCGGCCTTGAAGATCACTATGAGACCGCAACAAAATGGGGTATCTTCAAACAGGTCTACTGCCCCAAGGAAGAGACCTTCAAATTCCTGGAAGATGTCCTGGAAGAGGTGTTTGAGCTGTTCCCCTCGGAGTACATCCACATTGGCGGAGACGAATGTCCAAAGACCTCCTGGAAACAATGTCCCCACTGCCAGGCTCTCATCAAAAAAGAGCACCTGAAAGACGAATATGAACTCCAGAGCTGGTTCATACGCCGCATGGAGAAGTTCATCAACTCCCGCGGACGCCAGATAATAGGCTGGGATGAAATCCTTGAAGGAGGTCTGGCTCCAAATGCCTGCGTGATGTCCTGGCTTGGCGAGGAAGGCGGAATAAAGGCCGCACAGCAGTACCACAAGGTGGTGATGGCTCCATACCCCAAGTACTACCTTGATTACTGGCAGGCCGATCCCGACTCGGAGCCCCTTGCCATGGGCGGCCCCACCACGCTTAAAACCATGTACACCTACAACCCCGTTCCGGAGGTCCTTACCCCAGAGGAGCAAAAGTACATAATGGGCGTAGAGGGCTGCGTATGGACAGAGTACATGCCCACTCCCGCACGCGTGGAGTACATGGCTTGGCCGCGCATGTGCGCCATTGCCGAAGCCGGCTGGAGCCGCACCGAAAAGGACTGGGAAGGCTTCACGGAGCGCCTGGAGGAGCATCTTCCCCGCCTGGATGCCCTTGGCGTAGGATACTCAAAAGCCTTTTTCAATCCCTTCATCGAGGCCCATAAAGACACTGAATACAGCAAAGTAATCACTATGAGCGTTGACGCTCCCCATGCTGAGATCCGCTACACGCTGGACGGCAGCGCTCCCACGGCCCAGTCGGCCCTCTACGAAGGTCCGTTTGCCATCAACAGGCAGCAGAGGGTCACAGCAGCCGCCTTCCGGAACGGAGAACAAATTGGAGAAACAAAATATAAAGAATTCTAATATAACAACTTGACTATGTCATTAAGACTTACAGAACAACCTTCCCGGTATGACCACCTGGAGAAGAAAAGCGTAGCAGAACTGCTGCGGGAGATTAACGCAGAAGACAAGAAAGTTCCCCTTGCCATAGAGGCCGTCCTGCCTCAGATCGAGGAACTTGTGAACGCCATAGAAGCCCGGATCAAAGCCGGAGGCCGATTCTTCTGGCTTGGTGCGGGCACCGGAGGAAAACTTGGTGTGCTGGACGTACTGGAGGTCCCCAACACCTACGGCGTAGACCCTGAAATCTGGCAGGCTGTGCTTGCCGGAGGCGTAGAGAATCTTGTACTTGACCTTGAAGAGGCCGAAGACGACGTCGAGGAAGGCTGGAGGACCCTCTCCGAGAAACACCACATCACCCCCAACGATATCGTGGTAGGAATATCGGCCAGCGGATGTACCCCGTACGTCATGGCCGCCATGAAGGCATGCAAGGAGCACGGCATCCCCTGCGGCTCCATATGCAACAACCCCGATTCCCCCATATCGGCCTACGTAGACTATCCCATAGAGATAATCACCGGACCTGAATTCATCACCGGCAGCACCCGCATGAAGAGCGGCACATCCCAGAAACTCCTCTGCGACATGATAAGCACCACCCTCATGGTGCGCCTCGGCCGCGTGGAAGGCAACCGCATGGTTTGCGCCAACCTCATCAACAACAAGGTTGTAGACCGCCTCACCCGCACCATGGTAGAGCGCAACCCCCAGCTCTCCTATGAGTACTGCGAGGATGTGATCAAGAAGACCGGCGGTCTCAAGAAGGCCGAAGAATACCTCAAAGAACAAGGAATAC
>CACXNH010000109.1 GCA_902768955.1 uncultured Bacteroidia bacterium
ATGAGGCAAAGGGCTTGTACATCATGTCATTCGAGCAGTTCGGAGAGCAGAAAGTTCCAGCGTTCTTCAACGAAGAAACCGGCGAACTGGAATTCTACTCGTACAAGCTGGACGTAGATGGCAACTGGGAGTATTATCTGGGCGCCAAGGATACCGATGACTACATTGAACTCGGCGGCCCGGATGATGATATCCTGCTGGCCAGTGCAAAGCTTACCGATTCCGGAAAGGGTTTCACCATCAAAGGCAATGAGTTCAAGGCCGTTTATTCCGGCAAGACTTACGATATAGTTATCGCCAAGCTTGTGGTAGTTGCCTATCTTCTCCAGAAGGAAGGAGACTATGATAAAGGCTGGTACACTTTGAACGGCATTTCAGACGTTGTTCTCCCCGCAACATACTCCAAGGCCGGTACTTCATCGGTGAGCAGTGTCAAATCCAATTCAACTTCTTTAAACCGCAGGGCTTCCGTAGGGGAAAAACTCCACGCCCGTTAACTGGTATTAGATGAGAAAGAACCTCAGGATAGGCCTTATAGCCCTGACGGCGGTCTGTTGCACCCGTGAGATGCCCCAGAGCGTATCCGTTCCCGCCCCAAAGAGCGGAATGGATGCGCCGGTGGCGCAGTACACCCTGCTGGATAATCCCAGCATAGTGCCGGGTGCGGCAATAGTCTATCTGAGCGAGGACCTTTCCGCCAGCCTTGAGGACGGCGTTTCCGGAAAGGGCCTTTGCACAAAGTCTCCGGAGCTTGACTATCTGGTGTCCAGGGTGGGCGCATCTTCTTTCACGCGCCTCTTCCCTGATGCCGGAGAGTATGAAGAGCGCACCCGTGCCGAAGGCCTTCACCGCTGGTATCTGGTGGAGTATGACCGCAATGTATCACTATCCGATGCCAAGCAAGTCCTTGAAGCCGTGCCGGGGGTTCTTTCTGTAGAGCCCAACAGGGTCATCAGGCAGAGAGTTACGCTCAACGACCCCTACTGGAACCAGATGTGGGGCCAGAACAATACCCGTCATCCCGGCTATGATGTGAATTGCAAACAGGTTTGGGACTATTATACCATGGGTGATCCCAAAGTGGTTGTAGCCGTGATTGACGGCGGCTTCCAGCTGGACCATCCAGACCTTGCTGCAAATGTGGCGGAAAGCGGTCACTACAATTATGTGCGCCGCAGCACCAATATTGTACCGCACTACCACGGGACGCACGTTGCCGGAACCATAGCTGCCGTGAACAACAACAGCCTTGGCGTAACCGGTATTGCCGGCGGCAACGCCGCCGCCGGCAAGAAGGGTGTAACCCTGATGTCTCTCCAGGTGTTTGAGACAATGGATGACGGACAGGATGCCACGGCCGGCAGTTTTGCAACCGCAATAAAGGAGGCCGCCGACAAAGGTGCCCATATTTCCCAGAACAGCTGGGGAAACTATTTTGATTTTGATGAAAACGGCTTGATAGAAGGTTCCGAACTGGATTATGCCAGGTATGCCCACCAGCATCCGGAGCGTTCCTTTACCCAGGCCGTGGATTACTTTAACAAGTATGCCGGCTGCGACAACTACGGCAATCAGCTTCCAGGCTCTCCCATGAAGGGCGGAATCGTGATTTTCGCTGCAGGCAATGAGACTATCCAGTACGGGTCTCCGGGCAATTATGACGGCTGCATTTCCGTGGGTGCCATTAATCAGAACGGTACAAGGGCCAGTTTCTCCAACTATGGGGAATGGGTGGATATCTGTGCACCGGGGGTGAATGTTCCAAGTACATACCTCTCTGGAAAATATGTTACCATGAGCGGTACATCAATGGCCTGTCCCCATGTTTCAGGAGTAGCGGCCCTCATCGCCTCCTACTTTGGCGGCAAGGGCTTTACCGCGGATGAGCTCAGGGCAAGGCTTCTTGGAGGAGCCAGGGAGATACCCTCTTCTGGCGGAAGCAGGCCCATCGGCCCCATTGTGGATGCCTTGGGGGCATTCAATATGAATTCCAGCGCAAGCGCTCCTGAGCCTGTGACAGATGTAGAGACTGAAACCGTAGGCCACAACGTCAAGGTGAATTTCCCGGCCACTGACGCGTATGCCTATATGGTTATGGCTTCAACCAAGGAATCGGCCCTTCAGAATGTGGACTATCAGAATCCCGGCTCAGATATAATCTATGCCATCAAGCTGGCCTCAGCCTCCGATACCCCGGGGGCTCCCCAGTCCGTTGTCCTGGCGGGCCTTAAGCCTTCTACAAAGTACTATGTGGCTGTTGTCGCATACAGCTATGACAAGAAGTACTCAGACATTTCCGCCGTTCAGGTTCTTACAACTGAGGAAAACCGCAGCCCTTCAATAGAGATAATCAATTATCCGGAAGGAGGGTACACTTTCCGTCACCATGAGATTGTCTCCCTGCCGGTGAGATTCTCCGACCCCGATGGAGACGCGGTTACAGTCTCCTTCGATCCTCGCGGCAGCAGGGCCGCCATGGAATCCAACAACGGCTCCGAGGAGATGTATAACTTCAAGCTCATGTGCCCGCTTGTCCTCAATCCCGGATCTTTCATGGGAGTGGTAAGGGCAGAGGATGAACTTGGAGCCGCAGAAGTCAGGACCATTCAGTTCAAGGTGTTGCCAAATACTCAACCTGTTGCCGTGGACAGCATTCCCATTGTCCTTCTGGAAGAGAAGGACCAGGTGAAAACCATCAAACTGGACCAGTTCTTCTCAGATCCTGATGAAGAGCCTCTTGTTTACCGCGCGTCTTCAACGGACAAGGATGTGGCTGCGGTTGAGGTTCTGGATGAAGGTGTTCTCTCCATCAAGGGCGTTTCCAATGGCCTGTGCAATGTGAAAGTGTCTGCCGAAGATCACGACGGTGCCCGTGTGGAGACAGTTGTCACCGTCCTTATGCGTACTCCCGGCACTCCGGAGGTATTCCTTGACGGAGACACAGTCCTTTCAGAAGGCTCCATCACTATTATTCCCGGCATAGAGCCGGATTCCACCACGGTTCGCGTGATATCGGCTTCTGGAATCGTGGTCTACGAGACTGTTTGCGTGGTGAGCGCGGCAGCCCCGCTTGAGTTGACACTTGACAACCTTGCTCCGGGCATCTACACCCTGGAGGTTACCTATAAGGGGCAGGTTTATACTTTTACAATAGTTAAACGATGAAAGTGCGGCACATAATACTTGCAGCCCTGGTGCTCTCCCTTTCCTGGACAATGAAAGCCCAGGAAAGCGTCCCCGCCAATGAAGCCCTGGACTTCCTGGGCTTTGCGCGCGACGCTGCCCAGAGCGGAATGGCAGGTGCCGGAAGTTCTCTGACTTCCTCTCCGGCTGCCCTTTCAACGCTTTCCAACCCTGCCGTGCTGCCCGTGGCGGTGGGCAAGGCCGATGCCGCCGTGGTTTATAGCCACACGCATTCCAACAATGTTGGCGGAGGCGTTGCCGTAAGGCTTGGCAAAGGCTTTGCGGTATCTGCGGCCGTGATTGACCAGATTCATCCCGTGAAGGACTTTGGCGGCACATACGGCATTTTTGCGCCCAATGACCTCATTGTCTCTGGAGGCGCCGGAGTTTCTTTCGCACAGCATTTCAGCCTTGGGCTGTCCCTAAAGTATGTCCAGCAGAGGATTATGGCCGATTATTCCGTATCCTCCGTGGCATTCACTGCAATGGCCCAGTACCGCCTTGGAGGCTTTAATGTGGCTGCCGGAGTTGTAAATTTCGGCGCAGGCGTCAAGTCTGAAAGCGGACAAGTTTCTCCGCTTCCATCATCGGCCCGCCTTGCGGCATCCTATGAACTCTCACTTGGTCCCGGAACCCTTGGTGCAGCCATTGACGCAGACTATTATTTTTCACGTAGAGCAGGCGTTTCCGCCGCTGTACAATACGGCCTTTGGGATATGATATATGCAAGGGCCGGCTACAGATATGCTTCCCATGGCGCAGTTTATCCCTCCCACCTTGCCTTAGGGCTTGGTCTCAGGTGGAGGTGGCTGTGCCTGGATGTTTACTATTTGACTGCCAGTGCGCAGATAGGCAACAGCCTTGGCGCAGGGCTCAGTATACGGTTTTGACAATAATTTTAACCCAAAAATATTTTAATTTATGAGAAAATCCATTTGGACTGTACTGTTTACAGCGCTGGTAGCGCTTGTAGCGGTAAGCTGCGCCAAGGAAACGGACCTCACGGAAGTCAAGACCAAGATCGATGATCTTGACAGGAGGGTTACCGCCCTTGAGCAAGCAGTGGAAAAGATCAACAAGGAAACCGTTCCCGGTTTCGAGAACTTGGTGAACGCCCTGAATGAAAAGCTCACTGTAGTTTCTGTCATCGAGGGTGCAGATGGTGTTACCATCACTTTCTCTGACGGAACCTCCTCCAAGATTACCAATGGTAAAGATGGTAAGGATGGAGATCCCGGCAAGGACGGTGAAGATGGTAAGGACGGTGAAGACGGAAAGGACGGCGAGGACGGCAAGGATGCCGAGGCTCCCGTAATCAGCATCACCCTCGTCGACGGAGTATACTACTGGACCGTCAACGGCGAACTCCTCAAGGATGCCGATGAAAACCCCATCCCTGTTACCGGTAAAGGCGACAAGGGTGACAAAGGTGACAAGGGTGAGCAGGGAGAACAGGGCGAACAGGGTGAACAGGGTGTCACACCTCTGTTCGGCACCAGCTCCGAAGGCAAGGTTATCGTCTCCTATGACAACGGCGAAACCTGGAAACCCCTTGGTTTCAGCGTGATTGACGGCAGCGCCTTCACATCGGCCTACATTGATGAAAACAAGTCTACCGATGACTACATTGTCCTGGTTGTAGGCGAGACCGAGGTTCAGATCCCCAAGGAGAAGAACTTCTCCCTTGTTATCAAGTACGATGGTGACCTTTCCGCCGTTGGTGCCAATGCCGGTGACAACATTGCCATCGAGTATGAAGTTGAGGGCGCTTCCGAGACCGACAAAGTTACCGTAGACGTTCTCAGCGCTTCCGCAGGCATCAGCGCTTCCATCGCAAAGGTGGACAATCTCCACGGATATATCCTTATCGGCGTTCCCGCCGCAGATCCTGAGGCCGATCCCGCAAAGGTTTCCGGCAAGATATTTGTCTTTGCCGACAACAACAAGGGCAAGACCAACATCAAGGTCATCTCCCTTGAGGAAGGTGAAATTACCGCTGTGGCCGATGTCTCCGCACAGGTTCCCGCCGCAGGTGCTGAGATTCCTCTCACCGTTACCACCAACAAGGAGTATAATGTGAACATCTCCGACGGCGCCGCTTCCTGGCTGAGTGTCGTAGAAACCAAGGCTACTCACGTTGATGAGCTCACTATCGTTGCTGCTCCCAATACTACCGGTGCATACCGCGTAGGTGTTGTAACCATCACTGACCGCAATACCGCAGAAGTCATCGAGGAATTCACCGTGCTCCAGCAGCCCGCCTCAGACGTGGCCACAGACCTCTATTCCATCCGTACTCTTGAGGATGGTACCGCAGTTGCAGGTCAGAAGGCCATTGTTCTGGCTTCTTCCCAGGCTGGTGCCCTTGTAGTGGATGAAAACGCTGCATATATCTACCTTGCATATGAAGGCAACACCGCCGTCCGCGGCGACGAAGTCTCCTTCGCAGGTGTCAAGAAGACCACCGAGGACACGAAAGTCAAGTATGTGGAGGCTTCCTCCATTACCGTTACCGCTTCCGACCAGGAGGTTACTGATCTTGACGTGACACCTCTCCGTTATCACTACAATCGCAATTCTATGAATTCCGGCGTTTCCGGTCTCCTTCAGAAAGAGGGTGAGGTCTATTATGTAGATGTTACGGAATATTCTCTCTATTTCCCTAACGTAATCATTGAAACACCCCTTGATCTGGATCTTGAACCGCTGGTGGGCAAGTACGTCACCCTGAAGGGCTATACCAATGGCTCATATGTGGATTATGACGACAATGATGAGTTTACGGAAGATTCTTACGTAGACTTCCTTGCTCTGTCTGCAACAGAACTTACATTTGAAGCCAATCCCAACTGGACTCTCAGTTACAGCACTGAAGATGGCAAGGACGTTATCACAAATACTGTTTCCGGAGGTTCCGATTACTGGTTCAATTATGCCTTTAATGTGTATACCGCTAAGGAAGCTGCAGAATATGAATCACTTGAGGCTCTGGCCCG
>CACXNH010000110.1 GCA_902768955.1 uncultured Bacteroidia bacterium
GTAATGACCGACTGGTGGGCATTTATCGAGAAGGTACCGGATATGATGCACAGGTCCGAGTCTCTGACAGAGCATTCTCTCATGGCTAAGGCCCAGTGCGATATGTTTATGGTCTGCTCCAGGGTTGAAGAAGACAATGTCGATGAGAGTGATATCGTCGAGACTTTAAGAAGCGGCAATAAAGACAGGATCAGCCGTGCAGAGCTCCAGCGCAATGCGATGAATATCATAAGATTTGCAATGTCGATGCCTGCGATGGACAGACTCAATGGCAAGCCGCAAGGCAGCAATGCGTGAGGGTACAGTGGCGGTGATAGCCCTTCCCGGAGGAATCGGCACCATGGATGAGCTAATAGAGACCCATACCCTGAGGAAACTGGGTAAGTACGGCGGAGACCTTTATGTCCTTAATCTTGGCGGCTTCTATAACCCCCTGAAAGCCCTTCTGGATCATTTTGTCAAGACAAAGATGCTGGAACCCGGGGACCGCGCCCTTGTAAGGTTCCCGGAAACGGTTGAAGAACTTCTGTCATATTTTGAATGAGATTAAAGCATATCTGCAGCCTCAGCTTCAGCAGGTGGAGAGTGTCATTGAAGACGCCCTCCGCTCCGATGTATCCCTTCTTGACGCCACCAACCGTTCCCTGAGGGATAACCCCGGCAAGATGATGCGGCCGTCCCTGGCCCTTCTGTGCGCCGCTGCCGTCGGAACTCCCAATCAGGATACAATAAAGTTTGCAGCGGCAGCGGAACTTCTCCATAACGCCACGCTCCTTCACGACGACGTAGTGGACTGCGCCCAGCAGAGAAGGGGCCGTCCCACGGTGGCAAGTTTCCTTAACCCGCATGCATCTGTCCTGATAGGAGATTTCTGGCTGGTGAAGGCTGTGAAGACCATCCTTGAGGCATCCTGCAACACTGGCAGAGTAACAAGGATATTCGCCGCAACCCTTGGCCATCTTGCCCAAGGTGAACTGCTTCAGATGGAAAAGGCCGTAAAGGGAGATACAACCCAGCAGGATTATGAACGCATAATCTACTGCAAGACGGCGTCGCTGTTTGAAGCATCGGCCCTGAGCGCTGCAATATCCGTGAATGCCCCGCAGGAGTATGTAAAGGCCCTGGGAGAGTTTGCAAGGCTGCTTGGAATGGCCTTCCAGGTAAAGGACGACTGGATGGATTACGCCGCAGGAGAGCCTGCACTTGGAAAACCCGTGGGCATAGACCTCAAGGAGCAGAAGATAACCCAGCCCCTTCTCTCGGCCCTTGAAGGAGCAGAGAATGAGGCCGATATAAGAGATAAGGTTGTAAGGATTGCAGATTCCCCGGAGCTTTGCCGTGAGGTGCTGGAGTTTGTGAAGAGCCGTGGAGGCGTGGAGAAAAGCGCCCTCAAGGTGGACCATTTCATTGAAATGGCAATCGGCCAGCTGGATTTCCTTCCTGAGGGCCCTGCAAGAAACCGCCTTGTAACCATTGCCAGATACGTAGGGGAGAGGGGGAAATGATAAAGGTTTATGGTAATACTGAAGTGGTTCATGCCCTTCACCGTATGGTGGAGAGCGGCCACGTGCCCCATGCCATCCTGCTCCATCAGGATGACGGCGCCGGTGCCTTTCCAATAGCCCTTAATTTCCTGGAAGATCTTTACGGCGGCAATCCCCGTGTCCAGAAACTCATCCATCCGGATATCCACTTTGTATTTCCTGTGGCCGGGCCGGATAAACCCCTGTCCCGGAATTTTATTGGCCCTTTCAGGGAACTCCTTCAGGAAAATCCGTATTTCTTTGAGACGGAGCTCTATGAGGCAATAGGCATAGAAGGGAAACAGAGCAACATTTCTGTCAATGAGGCAAGGGCGCTCCTTGACTCTCTTTCCCTGAGCGCCGTTGAAGGGGGCTACCGCACCGTAGTCATGTACCTCCCTGAAAAGATGAACGCCCAGGCGGCCAACGCCCTCCTCAAAATGGTTGAGGAACCCCCTCATAACACTCTTTTCCTCCTTATTACCCAAGCCCCGGAGAAAGTACTTGTGACCATTGCCTCCCGCTGTCTCCACATAAGGATCCAGCCGCTGTCCTTGGAGGATGATTCCATAGTCCATGCCAGGGAAGTGGCCGGTGCGGCTGTGCTAAGGGACCTTTTCCACGATATCCTGGAAGCCATATCGGCCCGTAATCTTCTCCAGGCACTTGAAACATCTGACGCCGTTGCAGACCTCAAGGACAGGGAGAAGCAGAAGTCATTCTGCAGGCTTGCCTCGGAGGACCTCAGGCGTATCTTCATGGTCCAGAAAGCGCCGCAGATGGCCGTTCTTCCGGAAGGGGAGGACGCCTGGTTCGGCAGAATGGCGGGAACCCTTGCTCCTACTTTCCCCCGTAAGGCCAATGACGCCCTCCAGAGGGCCCTTGTGCTGCTTGAGCGCAACGTAAACCAGAAAATCCTGTTCACAGACCTTGTGAGCAAACTATATACATCGCTATGAAAGATTATAGCAACGAATCAATTCAGTTCGACTGTTTCCGCGGCTGCACCATAGTGACAGACGAGGAAACGGGAGAAAAAGATATAAGCTACCGTCAGGGCTGCTGCAAGCTTGAGGTGTATGACACCTTGAAGGGCATAGCCCAGGAGCAGTGGGACGGCTATTTCGAGGTCCGTTTCAAGAACACCAGAAAGGGCATCTACGTAAACGCTTCCGGCCAGAGTATCAAGACCGGAGACCTTGTTGTGGTTGAGGCGGCAACAGGCCATGACCTTGGTATTGTCACCCTGGAGGGCCCCATTGTGGCCCGTCAGATGAAGTGCAAGGGCGTGGATCCCACCCAGCATGAACTCAAGAAGATATACCGCAAGGCACGCCCCTTTGATATCCAGCGCTGGCAGGAGGCAATAGCCCGCGAGGAAGATACCATGATACGCGCCCGCGTGCTGGCCGCCAACCTTGGCCTGGAGATGAAGATAGGGGACGTGGAGTTCCAGGGAGACGGCACCAAGGCCATCTTCTATTATATTGCCGATGGCCGCGTGGACTTCCGCCAGCTCATCAAGGATTTTGCGGAGGAATTCCATATCCGCGTGGAGATGAAGCAGATAGGCGCCCGTCAGGAGGCCGGTCTCATAGGCGGTCTTGGCGTTTGCGGCCGTGAGCTCTGCTGCGCCAACTACATCACGGAGTTCAAGTCCATCACCACTGCAGCCGCCCGCGTCCAGGACCTTTCCCTGAACCCCCAGAAGCTTGCCGGCCAGTGCGGAAAGCTCAAGTGCTGCCTCAATTATGAGGTTGCGGCATATACGGACGCCCGTTCCCGCCTTCCCCGGGTGAATGAACCCCTGGAGCTTGAGGACGGCCAGGCCTTCCTTGTGAAAACTGACATCCTTGCCGGGATGCTGTACTTCTCCTATGAGAAGGGCTCACTTGCCAAGGTTTATGGATTAACGGCCGATGAAGTGAGAAATATCCAGGCCATGAACCGTCGCGGAGAGCGTCCTGCAACACTTCAGCAGGAGCCTGAGCATTCTCCGGAGTTTGTGTCGGCCGTGGGAGATGACGCCATCACGCGCTTTGACCCTGAGAAAAAACGTAAGAAACGCCGCAAAAACAAAAAACGCCAATCCTAGACTTGTCATTCTGAGCAAAGCGAAGAATCTCCCGAATTGAAAAAGCAATGGGTCACGGAAAACTGAAAAAATTTGCGCAGAACGCCACCTTCCGCTGCCTCCTGCAGCCGGAAGCATCTGCCGTGCTTGCTCCCAAGGCCCCCGGTTCAAAGGCTCTTGTGTTGAGGGATCATCCCATCAAGGGCAACTGGGGGAAGGAGATGTTCGGCAATAATCATCCCATTGTACTGGAGCTTGGCTGCGGCAAGGGGGATTATACCATCGCACTGGCCCTGAGGCATCCTGAGATTAACTTTATTGGCGTAGACATCAAGGGAGCCCGCCTATGGTCCGGTGCCAAATACGCTACCGAGAACGCCCTTCCCAATGTGGCTTTCCTCCGCACAAGGATAGAGTTCATTGGAGCCTTTTTCGCCCCCTCCGAGGTCTCTGAAATCTGGCTCACCTTCTCTGATCCGCAGCTTCGCGGCTCTGAAAATGCCAGGCTTTCCTCACCTATGTTCCTGGAGCGCTACCGCGGCTTCCTACGCCCCGGCGGCATCGTCCATCTCAAGACTGACTCACGCTATCTCTACGAATACACCCAGGCTGTATGTAAAGTCAATAATTTGAATATAATCGCTTCAGGTACTGATATTTACAGAGAGGGGATACATATCCTTGAACCGTCGGCTGCGCCGACCCCTCCCACTTCGTGGGCCCCTCCCTCTTATCCGGCCGAGGGTGGCCAGAGGTTCCAGGACATGTATCCCCTCTCTGTTGAGGAAGTGACCTCCGTGCAGACGTTCTATGAGAAGATGTTTTTGGAGATGGGGCTGCCAATAACGTATATGGCGTTTACGCTGGAGCATGAGGGGGCGTTCGTGGGCCCCGGAGAGGCGTTTGACCACGATTATTGGCTGGAAAAAGAAGGGCCAAGACGTTCATTTTCGCATCAACCTGACAAAAAACAGTAATATGGCTAAACTGCTTTACACTATGGGTGAGGTGGCCGATATGCTTTCAGAAGCGCCGTCGGCCGTACGTTACTGGAGCAACTACTTTTCAAAGTACGTGAAGCCCCAGCGTAACGCTAAAGGCAACCGCCTGTACCATCCTGAGGACATTGAAACCCTGAAACAGATCCAGTTCATGGTGAAAAAGCAGGGACTTACCCTGGAGGGTGCAATGCAGAAGATGAGGGAGGACCACCGCAGCGTGGACCGCCGCGTGAAGGCCCTTGAAAGCCTCAAAGTTATCCGTGAACAGCTTGTTGAAGTGAGAAACGCAATATGCAGGTAAAGGACATTGTAGGGGCTGTTGAGGAATTTGCCCCGCGCGGAGTGCAGGAGAGCTGGGACAACAGCGGGCTTCTCATCGGGAGCCCGGAGGATGATGTGAAGGGTGTCCTGGTGGGTTTTGACTGCACCGTGGAACTTATTGAGGAAGCCGTCTCAATGGGCTGCAACATGGTTGTGACCCATCATCCGCTAATTTTTCACGGGCTTAAGCAGATAGGCCCCGAGGATCCTGTGGGGGCTGCCGTGATGGCTGCAATCCGTAACGGGGTGGCGGTTTATGCCGCGCATACATCGGCCGATAAAGTGCCTCAGGGCGTGAGCTGGGCCATGGCCCTCAAACTGGGGCTTCAGGATATAGAGATTCTTGAGAAAGATGCCTGCGGGAATGGCCTCGGATGCATCGGCACCCTGCCCCGGCCGCTTACCGGAATTGAGGCCCTGAAGTATGTGGGGAAGGTTTTCGGCCTTACCGTTATCAGGAGTTCCAAGCCCCTGGATGGGACCGTCAGCCGGGTGGCGGTGCTTGGCGGAAGCGGAGGGTCGGAGATTGAATCGGCCTATGCCGCCGGAGCGCAACTTTACATTACGGCCGATGTATCATATCACAATTTCTTTACCCGTGATGGCTTTATGGTGATGGATATCGGCCATTTTGAGAGCGAAGTTGACATTGTACCCATTTTGCTTACGCAAATACGGAAAAAATTTCCTAACTTTGCAAGCTATTCATCCGGCAAGCTGGACAGGAGTAATCCCGTCCACTATTTTGTGATGCAAAAATAAATCGATTTATTACATATGGCAACCAAAAAAATTACAGCAGCTAAGAAAGTTGAGGCTCCCATCGACAACAGGGAAACCTTCGTATCACTCCAGAAGTCTTTCGCAGACTCTGAGATGAGCGTAGAGGAGAAGCTCAAGACCCTCTATCAGCTTCAGGCCGCAGATTCAGAGATTGACAAGATTATCCAGCTCCGTGGTGCCCTTCCCGCAGAGGTAGAGGCCCTGGAGAGTGAGATCGCCACCCTCAAGGAGCGCAGCGCTTCAATATCGGCCGTGGTGGACCAGCTCACCCGCAACATTGCCGATGCAAAGCTTTCCATCGCCGAGCACGAGGGCACAATCCAGAAATACCAGCACCAGCTGGAGACCATCACCAACTCCCGTGAGTACGATTCCCTGAACAAGGAGATCGAGAACCAGGACCTTCTCCGTCAGATTGACGAGAAAACCATCAACGACACCCGCT
>CACXNH010000111.1 GCA_902768955.1 uncultured Bacteroidia bacterium
TGTAGGCGCTGATGCCGCAGGCAAACTCAAAGAAGTACAGAAGACCGCCAATGTTGAAAGCGTCCACTACTTCCATGTTCACGGAAATCTGGGGAACGCCGCCGTCTATGTGGGCGATGCGGGTTCCAAGTTCTGCCATATGGTTGCAGTGCTCCACGTGCTTTCCGGCAAGGAAGTTGAGCTGGTCAAGGTTCTGGTCATCGGACTCTATGACAATGCTTCGCTGGGCACGCTCCACGTGAAGGACGGTCTCGAACATAACGCGCGAGCCTTCCTGGATGAACTGGCCCATGGAGTGGAGGTCTGCGGTATTGTTTACGCTGGCGGGATAGATGCCCTTGCCGTCCTTGCCTTCAGATTCTCCGTAAAGCTGCTTCCACCATTCTGCAACGTAGGTGAGTTTAGGGTTGTAGTTCACAAGGATTTCAGTACTCTTGCCAAGTTCAGTATGCAGGAGGTTACGCATTGCGGCGTATATGATGGCGGGGTTTTTCTCGCTCTTGATTTCAAGACCCTTCATTGCGTCAAGTGCGCCGGCTACCAGTGCGCGAATGTCGAATCCGGCTACGCAGATGGGGAGAAGGCCCACAGGAGTGAGCACACTGAAACGGCCGCCCACGTTATCGGGGACGACAAAGCTTACGTAGTTTTCCTGGGTTGCAAGGGTTTTGAGGGCTCCCTTTTTGGCATCTGTGATGGCTACAATGCGGTCAGAGGCTTCCTGCTTGCCGTATTTGCTCTCAATGAACTGCTTAACTACGCGGAAGGCCACAGCGGGTTCAGTGGTGGTGCCGCTCTTGGAGATGACTATGCAGGCAACATTGCGTTCTGCGGCAAGGTCCATGAGTTCTGCAAGGTATTCCTCAGAGAGGTTGTTGCCGGCGAAGACCACCTCAGGGGCGTCCTTGCGCTTGAGCTGTTTTGCAAAGTTGTGACTGAGGGCCTCCATGACGCATTTTGCGCCAAGGTATGAACCGCCGATGCCGATTGCAATCACAAGGTCTACGCCTTTCTTGGCCCATTTGTCCCTGATAGCCTCATACTCTTCAAGTTCACGCTCCGAAATCTGGCGGGGGAGTTTCTTCCAGCCGAGGAAGTCATTTCCGGCACCGGACTCATTCTTGAGAACGTCAAAGGCGTCAAAGGCCTTGGCTACATAGGATTCATACTTGGCTGCATCTACAAAGGAGGAGCAACCCTTTACATCTACTTTAATCATGATTTATTGAATTGTTGTTATTTTCAATCTTGCGAATTTACGTAAAATCCCGGAATATTCCTTATCTTTGTCCATGAAAATGAAACTGGTCAGAATCATACTTCCTGCCATCCTTCTGTGTCTGGCTGCCTGTTCCGGCGCCCAGGTCAAGCAGTATGGAATAAAGGTGCTGAAAGAGTACCCCCACAGCCGTGACGCATACACCCAGGGTCTCTTTTTCCATGACGGCATCCTGTATGAAACCACCGGCCAGTACGGAGAAAGTTCAATCCGCACAGTAGACCTTCAGACGGGTAAGCCAATTATCCTGAAGCGCCTCAATGACAAATACTTCGGGGAAGGCAGCTGCATCTTTGAAGGGGACTTGTACGTTCTCACCTGGACCAACCGCGTGGCGTTCCGCTACAACCCGGAAGGCCTTGAATACAAAAAGACCGTAGGTTACGGCAGGGAAGGCTGGGGCCTTACCACGGACGGTAAAAGCCTCATTGCCTCTGACGGCAGTTCCAACCTCTTCTTCCTGAACTCCAACCTTACCCTTGAAAAGAAACTCCAGGTTACCCTGAACGGCCGCCCTCTCCGCAATCTGAATGAACTTGAATGGATTGACGGCAAGATCTGGGCAAACGTCTATCTCACGGATACAATCGTGGTGATAGATCCCCGCTCCGGCAAGGTAACCGCCACAATAGACTGCAAAGGCCTTCTCCCTGAAAAGGAGAAGCGCCGTGACACGGATGTCCTCAACGGCATTGCCATTGACGATAAAGGCCACATCTACCTCACCGGTAAGAACTGGCCAAAACTCTATCAGATAGAACTGATTAAATAATAACCCATATCTGTTCCCAAACCCCTGGCCACCCTCGGCCGGGTAAGAGGGAGGGGCCCAAAGCCGCGCGTAGCGCTGCGCCTGGGAGGGGTCGCGAAGCGACGGTTTGGGAATAGATATGGGTTATGAAGAAATACAGGGGTATCCGGAAGGTCCGGATTGAGATTATACCCTCATAACTTGATACGGTTGATACCGTCGTAAGGAAATGAAAAAAGAACTGCTTTTTGCAGCGGCAATTCTGGCGCTGCCACTTTGTGCAAGTGCACAGGAAATGACGGAGCGTCTGGACTCCGTGGTAATATCGGCCTCACGTGCCGGTGACAAGACTCCCGTTACTCATACAGATGTTGGAAAAGAGGCTCTGATGGCCTCCAACCCTTCTTTTTCACTGCCGATGGCCCTGGAACTCCTGCCTTCTGTGGTAACGTATAATGAGGGCGGGACGGGCCTTGGAAACTCCGCGATGACAATCCGCGGAAGCAAGGGCTCCCAGATTAATGTGACCCTGAACGGAATCACACTCAACGATGCGGAGTCACAGGAAGTTTTCTGGGTGAACATCCCCTCGCTTACGGCAATGGTCTCCGGAGTGCAGGTCCAGAGGGGCCTTGGAACCACCATGAGCGGGGCGGGGGACTTCGGGGCATCCATAAATATGAATACCGCGCTGGTACAGCGTGATCCTTCGGGCCGATTAACCCTTTCAGCCGGATCCTTCGGCACAAGGATGCTCCAGGCGCAGGCATCCACCGGCCTTCTTCCCGGAAGATGGTATATGGACCTTTTCTTCTCTGCCGGTCACACGGACGGATACATCCGCGGGGCAAACGTTGAAAGCGCATCGCTCTTTGGCGTCCTGGGCTGGCTTGGAAAGCGCAATTCCCTGAGGCTCACCCTCCTTCACGGGCAGCAGAGAAGCGGCATCACCTGGGATGGAATAGACCTTGAGCAGTATGAGAAGGACCGCAGGTACAACGGCGCAGGGGAGTACCTGGACGACAACGGAAATGTCAGGTATTACCCCGACCAGACAGACAATTACATCCAGACCCACATCCAGCTTAACTACACCCACTCCTTCACCAGCGCCCTCACCTGGACTTCTACCCTTAACTACACCCGTGGAGACGGTTTTGACCAGTACTACAAGATGAACCGCAAGCTTGCCTCATTCGGCTTCCCCGGTGTCACGGAGGTCCCCGCAAAGAGCGACATGATCTACCGCAAGAAGATGGACAACGACCTCTGGGTGCTGAGTTCGTCACTCCGCTACAATGCCGGCCCCGTCAAAGCCACGGCAGGTGTGAACCTCTCCCGTTACCGTGGCGGCCACTGGGGGGAAATCCTCTGGGTAAAGAGCCTTGAAGCTGCCGGGATCGGCCTCAAAGACAAGTATCAGGGCTGGTATGACAATACGGGATTGAAGGCCGATATAAGCGCCTATGCCCGCGCCGAGTGGAGTCCTCTTGACTGGCTCACTGCTTATGCCGACCTCCAGTACAGGGCAATTAATTATACCATGGCAGGTCCCGATGACGACGGCGTGGCACTGGACTACAACTCCGTCTGGCGCTTCTTCAATCCCCGCGCAGGCGTCACCTTTGAGAAAGGTCCGCACAGGGTGTTCCTCTCCGCTGCTATCGGCCAAAGGGAGCCCGGCAGGGGAGACATCAAGGAGAACGTGAAGGGGGAGGTAAGCCCCATCGTGCCGGAGAAGATGCTGGACGTTGAACTTGGCTACCGCCTGAGCCTTCAGAGATTCACCTTCCAGGCCAATCTATACGCTATGGAGTACAAGGATATGCTTCTTGAGACGGGCCGATTGTCAAATGCCGGATACGCCATCAAGGAGAACATGCCCCGGGCCTGGCGCCGTGGCATTGAACTCCAGGCCGCCTGGATGCCCGTGAGGTGGCTTGCCCTGGACGGAAACGCCACCCTCTCTGTGAACCAGATCAAGGATTTCACCTCCTACGTTCCCTACGATGACGATTCCGGAAGGATGTACGCCGTGAACTACGGACTCACAACCATGCTCATGAGCCCCGGTGCCATTGGAATGGCCCGCGTGCGTGTGATGCCCTGGAAGGGAGGGGAGATATCGGCCAATGCGAAGTTTGTTGGAAAGCAGTACCTTGACAATTCCATGAGGGAGGAGATGGCGGTGCCGTTTTACTGGACAACTGGAGCTTCCGTATCCCACGAATTTCACTTTGGCCTTAAATTAAGCGCCTACGTCAATAATATTTTTAACCGTATGTACTATGCCGCCGGATGGCGCTGGGAAAGTTACAATGAGGCGGAAAATGTGGTCTACAGTGGCATAGGAGTGTATCCCCAGCCCCCTATAAACTTCATTATCAAGGCTGAATATGCTTTTTAAAAAATTTTATTAATAAAAAAGTAATTAAAAAAATTTTGTAGTTAGAAATATTTAGTTTATATTTGCATTAGCAAACGGGTGAAAGCTCCTTTGCAGGCAATAAACGCTTCTTCTAACCAACAAATTAACCTTCTAAGGTAAGAATACACTACTAACTAACCAAGAAAAAGCTCGCTGGGAAGCGAGCTTTTTTCGCGATTATTTAAGCAGATTGGGTCTTCGTTCTTTTGTGCGCAGGATGGACTGCTCGTCCTGCCAGACCTGGATGAGTTTGGGGTTGCCGGAAAGAAGGACGTCAGGGACCTTCCAGCCGTTGAATTCTGCGGGGCGGGTGTACACGGGAGGGGACACAAGGCCGTCCTGGAAAGAGTCTGAGAGGGCCGATGTTTCATCGGTAAGGACCCCGGGAACCAAACGGATGATGGAATCTGCCAGAAGTGCTGCAGGAATCTCACCGCCGGAAACCACAAAGTCTCCAACTGATATCTCACGTGTGATAAGGTGCTCACGGATACGCTCGTCGATGCCCTTGTAGTGGCCGCAGAGGATGCGGGGGCCAAGGCCGTATTTCCGGAGGTCATGGACGTGGATCTCCACAAGGCCCTTTTTTACGGCTCTTCCGGGGATAGAATAACTCAAGGGGCTGCCGAGGAGTTCCGGTACTACTGTAATAATATCTATTCTGAGCATATCCGTTCTTTTTTGCTTTGCAAATATAGTTAGAATCTTCTGAAAAATGTTTATCTTTGTGAGTTAGACTATATGTTAAACATAAAAGCATTACTTTTAAATGAGCGAAGAAATTAAGCCTGTGGCCATCCCTGAGGAACAGCCCGCAGATGTAGTCGTTGTCAATTACGCAGAAAAGACTCTGGCAGAATTGTCGGAACTTATGCAAAGTCTCACTGAAAGCGAAGACCGCATGAAGAGGTCCAAGGAGGCGGAGGCCATAAAATCGGCCTTCTACAAGAAGCTTTCAAAGGAAAAGGCCGATGCCGGAGAGGACGCTCCGGTGGAGGAACCCGATGAATCGGCAATCGCAGAAGAAAGCACCGTCCCCCTGCAGAGCGGTCCCGTAAGCCCCTTTGCGGCAATTGAGGCGGGCTTCAAGTCCCTCTACGTTAAATATAAGAAGGAAAAGGCGGAATTCAACAAGGAGCAGGACGCCCAGCGTGAGGAAAACCTCAAAGTGAAGCAGGGCATCATTGAGGAACTCAAGGCCCTGGTGGAAGATCCCGGAGATATCGGCGGTGCCTTCCCCAAGTTCCGCGACATCCAGAACCGCTGGAGGGAGACAGGTCCTGTCCCTCAGCAGAACTTCCGTGACATCAATGATACTTATCAGCTCTTTGTCACCAAGTTCTATGACCTTGTAGATATCAACCGTGAACTCCGTGACCTTGACTTCAAGAAAAACCTGGAGGCCAAAACCGCTCTCTGCGAGCGCGCAGAGGCCCTCTCTGAGGACAAGGACGTAGTTGAGGCCTTCAAGGAACTCCAGAAACTCCATGAGCAGTGGAAAGACCTCGGCCCCGTGGCAAAGGAATTCCGTGATGAGATATGGGAGCGTTTCCGCGCCGCCACAACCGTCATAAACAAGAGTTATCAGGCCCATTTTGAACAGATCAAGGGCCGTCAGGAAGAGAACCTGAAGGCAAAGGTGGCCCTCTGTGAGAAGGTAGAGGAAATAGCCGCACGTGAAATCACTTCCTCCACGCAGTGGAACAACCTCAGCAAGGAAATAGAGGCCATTCAGGCCGAATGGCGCAAGATCGGCTATGCCACACGCAAGGAAAACCAGAAGGTATATGACCGTTTTCGTGCAGCCTGTGACAAGTTCTTCGAGAGAAAGCGTGCTTCATTCTCAGAGTTCAAGGACTCCATGAACGAGAACCTATCAAAGAAGATGGCTATCATCGAGGAAGCAGAGTCCCTTGCAGCCAGCACAGACTGGAAGGCCACCGCAGACCGCCTTGTAGAGCTCCAGAAGCAGTGGAAGGAGATAGGCGCGGTGCCCCGCAAGAAGAGTGAGCAGCTCTGGAAGCGTTTCCGCACCGCCTGCGACACCTTCTTCCAGGCCCGTGAGGCCGCCCGTAAGGAAGCCCATGCACGCCGTGAATCGGCCCGTGAGAACCGCCGTCCCCAGGCAAGCCCCAAGGACCGCCTGAAGGAGCAGTACGCCCAGCTTCAGCAGGAAATCCAAACCTACGAGAACAATATCGGTTTCTTCGGCCTTTCCAAGGGCGCGGAGAAACTCAAGGCCCAGATGCAGGAGAGGATTGACGCCGCAAAAGCCAAGCTTGAGGATCTTAAGGCACAGATCCGCGCCAAGGAGGAGGAGGACTCAGCAGCAGGGGAGGAATAGCGGATGGATAAGAATTCAATCATCGGCTTTGTCCTCATAGCCCTCATCATGATGGGCTTCTTCGGATACCAGAGCGTACAGGTTAAAAAACAGCAGGCATACCAGGCGCAGCTTGATTCCATTGCAGCCGCTGAGGCTTATGCCCAGTGGCAGCTGGACAGCGCCTGGAGGGCGGAGCACCCTGAGGAGGCCGTTGCCGCCTCAGAGCCTGTGGCAACTTCCGTTCAGGCACCGGTGGCGCCGGTGTACTCGGATTCCCTCCTTAATGCTGCAGCACGCAGTGAGGCTTCCATCATCACTCTTGAGAATGAGAAACTGAAGGTGGAATTCACCACCCGCGGCGCCCAGCCGTATTCCGTTCTTGTGAAGGATTACCTCACCTACGGCAAGGAGCCGCTTTACCTTCTTCAGGAAGGAAAGTCGGAACTTGGATACATTGTGTATGCACCTACTGCCGTGGATACCCGTAAGTTCAACTTCCAGGTCACTGAAACCACGGACAGCACCGTTGTGATGAGGCTTCCTTTCAGTGGCGGCGGTTATATAGAGCAGCGTTACAGCCTTCTTCCGGATTCATATTCCGTGAATGAGACCCTTTCCCTTGTGGGTATGGGCCATCTCATCCCCCGCAACGTTTCCTCCATCGACGTAGACTTCAGCGCTACTATCGGCCGTATGGAGAAGGGCTACAAGAATGAAACGCAGTACTCCCGCCTCAACTATTATTTCCCGGACGACAACAAGCCGGCAAATATCGGCAACGGCCGTAAGGGTGAGAAGCGCTTCAACAATAACATCGAGTGGTTCGCATTCCAGCAGCAGTTCTTCAGCGCCATCATGCGCGCTCCCGGCAACTTCAGTTACGGTGAGTTCAAGATTGACTTCGTCCCCAAGGAAAGCGATTCCGGAGACCTTATGAACTGCAGCGCCCTCTTAAGGGCCGATATAACCCCCGGTGAAAGGGTTGACGTTCCCTTCGAGTTCTACTTCGGCCCCAACGACTACAAGGGCCTGAAGGCTTACGGACACGCCTATGAGAAGGTGATCCCCCTGGGCGGTAAGATCATAGGCTACTTCACCAAGTGGGTTATCATCCCTCTGTTCGACTGGCTGCACAGGGGCATCTCCAATTTCGGTATCATCATCCTCCTGATGACCATCTTCATCAAGATAGTGGTGCTGCCGTTTGCCTACAAGAGCTACTCTTCAAGCGCCAAGATGCAGGCCCTGAAGCCCTACATGGACAAGATCAACGCCAAGTATCCCAAGCAGGAAGACGCAATGAAAAAGCAGCAGGAGACCATGGACCTTTACAGGAAGGCCGGTGTGTCACCTATGGGAGGCTGCCTCCCCATGCTCCTTCAGATGCCTATCCTGTGGGCCATGTTCCGCTTCTTCCCGGCATCTATAGAGCTTCGTCAGCAGCCCTTCCTGTGGGCCCAGGACCTCAGCGCATATGACGATGTAATCCACTGGGGCACCAGCATCCTTGGAATGGACCACATTTCCCTCTTCGCCCTCCTTATGGCGGTGTCCATGTTCTTCTACTCCAAGGTTCTCCAGACCCAGACCCCTGCAGGAAATGACCCCAACGCCAAGATGATGCAGGTGATGAGCCTCTACATGATGCCCATCATGATGTTCTTCATCTGTAACAACCTCTCTTCCGGTCTTAGTTACTACTATCTTCTCAGCAACCTTATCACTATGCTTGAGACCTGGATCATCAAGAAGTGGATTGTGAAGCCGGATGCAGTGATAGCAAAGGTAGAGGCGGCCCAGAAGGAGAATAAACCTGCACCCAAGAGCAAGTGGCAGCAGCGCCTTGAAGAGGCCCAGAGGATGCAGCGTGAGATGGAAAAAAACAAGAAACGTAAGTAATGAAAAGGCTCTTTGCGCTTGTGGCCTTCCTGGTGGCCGTTATGCCGCTGAATGCCCAGCGCAGAGATTCCGTCTACACCGCATCTGAACAGTTCAAAGTAACTAAACTGATTGCCCCCGTGTCCCTTATGGGCGTGGGGGCAGTCTGTGCTTTTACCCCTGCCATTCATAACAGTATGGATATGGGGGTGAAGGAGTGGGCCCTTGCAAATAACGGGGGGGTATCGTTCCGCCCCAACTCTCAGTGTCCTGAAACCTGGTTCCAGTATGCCCCTGCTGCCGCATACGGCATTGCCGCCGCATGCGGGGCGGGGAAGCACAGTTTCTTTGAGCAGTTTGTGGTTGGTATTACGGCATATGGGCTGATGTTTGCTGCTACCCAGGGCATAAAGTTCGCGGCAAATACTCAAAGGCCCAACGACAGTTCACGCTCATTCCCCTCAGGCCACACTGCAACTGCCTTTATGGGAGCGGAACTTGTAAGGCTGGAATATGGCATCTGGTGGGGTTTGGCGGCATATTCCGTAGCCGGCGCCACGGCTTTTCTCCGCGTATGGAACAACTGGCACTGGACATCCGACGTAATTGCCGGCGCCGGCATCGGCATCCTCAGCGCCAACGCTGCGTATTGGCTGCTTCCGCTGGAGAGGAAGCTCTTCCGCATGGATTCCAAGCTTGCCGGAGCCTCTCACTACCAGTGGCAGGCAACGCCTTTTGTAGCATCAACGCCCGTTGGCGCCAGTTATGGACTAACGCTTGCAGTGCAATGGTAGCAAAGGCTCTTGAATCACTTCGCGCCGCTCTCCCCGCCGGGGTAGAACTGGTGGCCGTCTCCAAGTTCCATCCAGTGGAACGCCTTATGGAAGCATATAATGCCGGTCAGCGCATCTTTGCCGAGAGCCGCCCCCAGGAGCTTGCCGCCAAGGTTCCGCAAATGCCATCGGATGTCCGCTGGCATTTTATCGGCCATCTCCAGACCAATAAACTGAAACTTGTCCTCCCTTACGTGGACCTGGTCCAGTCCGTGGATTCCCTTCACCTCCTTGAAGCTATCAATGCCTGGGGCGCCGCCAATGGCCGCATCATTAACGTCCTCCTGGAACTCCACCTTGGCGCCGAGGAAACTAAGCAGGGGTTTTCCGCCCAGGAGATTCTGGAGTTAGTGCGCGGCAGAGTAATACCCTCTGAAACCCTCCGCTTCGCTTCGTCCCTCCCACAGCCTGCAGAGCCGATGACCAAGCAAACTTGCTCACCGTCTCTCCAGTCTGCGGGCCCCTCCCATTCATCCGGACATGGGCGTCCAGAGGTTTCAGAGGGTATTACTCTGCCGCTTGACAGTGTTAGAATCTGCGGGCTGATGGGGATGGCAACCAATACAGATGATATGGCGGTGGTGGAAAGAGACTTTGAGCATATTGAGAAGCTGTTTCTTGAGATCAGGGAGATGGGAATCCCTGGTTTTGATGAGCTATCCATCGGCATGTCCGGAGACTGGCCCGTGGCAGTTCGTCATCACGCCACAATGGTGCGTATCGGCACCGATATCTTCGGCCCTAGAGAGTACTGACCGTCGCAGGTCATACCTCAAACCGTCGCAGGTCTGCATTTTTCTCGTCACCTGCGACGCAAATCGGCCACAGGGGCATAAAAGTGTCGCAGGTCCGCCGTTTTTTGCAGACCTGCGACACTTTGTTACCTGACCTGCGACACTCAACTGCCGCAGAAATAGGCTTAATGCGCCATGATGGCACCAACAAGGCCCAGAATTGCGTAGAACTCAGGAAGAGCGGCGTAAATGAGGGTGTTGGTGACAACATCGTGACCCTGGGAGACGCCTACTATACCGTTGGCGCAGACCTGGCCCTGACGGATGCCGGAAATCATACAGGCAAGACCAACGGAAAGGCCGATACCGAAGCAGAGCATACCGCTGATGGTGCCGCCGGTGAATTTACCCAGCATGATGAAGAATGCAACGAAGCCGTAGATGCCCTGGGTTGAAGGGAGGGCACTCAGAAGCAGGTAACTGCCGGATGCTTCAGGTTTGCGCTTGAGGGCACCTTCTGCCGCATTACCGGCGATGGTAGTGCCATAGGATGATCCGATACCCGCCAGTGCAAGGACGAGTCCGAGTCCAAGATAACCAAGAATTTGTTCCATAATTTTTGTTTATTTGTTTTAATAATTTTTTCTGTTTTGAGATCCCTCGACTACGCTCGGGATGACAGGACTATTTCTTTAGCGGGTTATAGGTGCGGCCTGATGCCTCGTAGCCGGAATTCTTGAAGAACTCCAGGAAGTTAAGTCGCAGCGGGTGTACAAAGGCGCCCAG
>CACXNH010000112.1 GCA_902768955.1 uncultured Bacteroidia bacterium
AAGATGCTCCGGTGTTTCCGTACGTGTGGGAGAAGATAGCCCCGATGATCGAGGACCTGCCGCTTGTGGCGCACAACAGCCCCTTCGATGAGGGCTGTCTCAAAGAGGTGTTCCGAGTTTACCAGATGGACTACCCGGATTACGAGTTCTTCGATACGCTGGCCGCTTCCCGCCGCCATTTCGGCTACAGTTTGCCTAATCACCAACTCCAGACGGTAGCGGCTGCTTGCGGCTACGATCTGACGAATCATCATCACGCTCTGGCGGATGCAGAAGCGTGTGCGCACATCGCGATCAAGATTTTGTAGAAGATTATTTTTGTCCACCTCGGACTCCGGTGGACAACGGTGGACAGGTGGACAAAGGTGGACAAAGGTGGACAAGGATTTTCCTTCTTTTGAATAACTCCGAATACTTCCATTCCTCTCCCTGGATATATTTCATGTTGGCCATAATTTGCTTCTCACTACAAGAATTTTGTAAAAATGTTATAATATTATTTGTAAATTACATTTTATTATTTTACATTTGCAGCAGAATTTAACGAATAACATTTTTACAAAAATAAATTATTATGGCTACAACGCTTGAAGAATTAACAGCCCTCCGGGAGCAAATGGCTGTTGCAGGGCTCTCTACTGCCGAAATCGATGCTAAAATCGAAACTGATGCTAAAATCGAAACTCTGAAAGGAGAGATGGCCATCGAGAATGACTATCCTTCTATCCTTGAATCAGTACAGGAGCTTATAGAGCCTGTTGTGAGCAAATGGCCCTACAAGAATAAAAACCTGACTTTCCGGTTTGATAACAAAGGGCTTTCACTCGCTTTTTCTGAGCTGGATGGTGATAACAAAGTCTTCTATCAAAGGGAGGACGTACCTGAGGTACAATTCCGTCAGGAGCGCGACACCTCTCGTTATCGTGTCAATGGTGCCGGTCCTCTTGTATGTCCGTGAACACGCTGCAGATGACGAAATGACTGTTAAAAGGGCATTGATGGGCCTGGATGTAAACATTACCAAGTTTATCCGCACTAAGGAAGAATATGACCTGGAGAGGATGAAGTCCCGTGACAAGAACTTTGGCATTAGGGCTGTGCCTGTCACATGGGGTAAGGGCATCCTTTATGTTTCTACCCAGTGGTCAGTGGACCGTTCGGTCAGTGGACCGTTCGGATGAACTGATGGAGAAAGTAAATGCCCAGCCCTGGGGGATCAAGATTGAGAAAATCCAATAACCGTCATGAAAAAGATCATCATGACTTCTGTCCTGCAAGTGGTTTGCATCGCGCTTGTGATAGTATCTATTCAAGCCGAGGTCCTGGGCGGAGTCATAGGATATTACAGTTTTTTGATAACCCTGCACGGATTGCCAACAGCCACAACATTAGCGGGGATATCCTTGGTTACAACTGAACCTGCCCCGATAGTGGTGTTGCTGCCGATAGTCACGCCAGGAAGAATGGTCACATTGCCGCCAATCCAAACATTGTCTCCAACAGTCACGGGCTCGGCCCATTCTCTCCGGCTATTACGCTCTGCCGGATCAGTGCTGTGGCAAGCCGTGTAGATACTTACATTGGGGCCGATAAAGCAGTCGTCCCCGATAGTTACGGGAGCCTCGTCCAATACTGTGAAATTGAAGTTGGCAAAGAACCGTTTGCCAACCCTGATCTGCTTGCCATAGTCGCAGTAAAACGGCTGGTTAATACAGATATGGTCGTCGCCAATGTGCCCCAGCAGGTTTTTTAGAATCGAAAGCAGTTCCTCTGTCTGCGAGGGCATCAAGGCATTGTATCTGTGAATCACATCCTTGGTGGCATTTAACTCCCTTAAGAGTTGCAAATCAACTGCCGAATAAGGGAGCCCTGATTGCATCAGCTCTTTTTCTGTCATAACCCAAATCTCTATTAATCCAATTATCAAAGATAATCATTATCCCTCACAAAGTGCGGGTGGTGAGTCGAAAATTCTTATCTTTGTGTTTGTCCTTGTTGACAGAAGTATCGACAACGATTATTAACACTTTAAACTGTTGATGATCCCGTACAAAAGAATGTAAATAATTTGGTTTATATGGAATACCTGTCAAAGCAACGATACGACGAAATTGCATCCGAGCTAAACCATCTTATCTACGAGGTTTATCCCAAGGTGAAGGAGGACCTCGCCGAAGCCAGCGCCCAGGGAGACCGAAGCGACAATGCCGGATACCGTGAAGCAAGACGGATACAAGGGAAAACCATCAGCCGTATCCGTTTCCTGCAAAAGATCCTGGAGCATTCGCGCGTGATAAACCCAGATGTCCTTCCCAAAGACAGGGTTTGCCTTCTGAGCCGTGTAGAATTCACTAACCTATCCACAAATACCCATATGGTTTTTGAGATAGTCAGCCCCCACGAGATGGACCTGGAGGCTGGCAAGATATCACTGAAATCCCCTATCGGGGCGGCCCTGATGGGTAAGAAAGTGGGCGAAATCGCTGAGGCCAAGGTTCCTTCCGGAACCATGCGCCTGAGGATTGAGAGCATCACATTTGACTGATGCCGTCCTATTTGCCAGAAAGTCCCCTCAGGGGCCGCAGGCAACTGAAGATATACTACTCCACTCCGCCGAAATGAACCTTCTGGTTCTTGATAGTATACGGCACAGGTTTGCCGTCCTTCATGGCCGGAGTCCATTTGGGAGAACGCATGATTACCCTTACCAATTCTTTGGAAAAGGCTTCGTCCGTTGTGGAGGTGATGGTAACATCACTGATTTTTCCGTCTTCCCCAACTGTAAATTCATAGTGGACTACGGCATTTTTCCCAGACATTGACTCCTTGTAACGGAAATTTGGGGAAATATATACTTCAAAAAAAGAGACGCTGTCCCTGAACACGGCAGGTGAATCATAGTCATTGACACGCATTTCCGCCAGAAATGCAAGGTCTTCTTCATCTAATTGATATTCCGGGAAGAGGGGTTTTGCAACACCTGCGGCATTGGCGTTCCTGTAAGTTTTTCCCTGAGATGTAGCTCCACCATTTCGCATAATGCCTATAAATACCTTCCCGTCCGGATAGAACAAGGTATCAAGACCATTGGCCCTGCCGTCCCTGAATTCGCCGCAGATAACGGCCCCGGTGTGCATAAAGAACCGGCCATACCCCTGCTCCAGTCCTTTCACGAAATTTCCAACATACTTGCCGCCGTCAGGCTTGAAACGCATTCCGCGGCCGGTAATGACTGTACGGTTATGGTAGCCTACATAAAGTCCCCGCTCATTATGATAAAACTTTCCTTCACCGGAAGGAAACTCTCCGATATATGTACCATAATCCAGACGAACCGTATCCACCTGGGTAGCCAAAGACAAACAAACAAGAAGAGAAGTTATCAATGACATGCTGTAAAAGTTTTGATGACTTTCAAAGATAATAATTTTCCTTTATCCATGCTTCCGCATCCTCCAGAGGTGTCTGGGTTTCCACATCCGGACTGACAGGATCGTCACAGAAAACCTCACCAGTCCGTGCCTCATTGCAAGAGACAGTAATCAGAAGGGTATAACCATCTGAAAGCGGCTCAACTATATTGGCGCTTGCAAAACCGGCGGTAGGAATGCCGAAGGAGCGGGCATTCCCCAGCCCCCTGAAGCATAGGAGGACAGCCTCACCGGAACTGCCCGTCCACTCGTCGGTCAGGATGGCAACATGAAGGGTTGACGGAAATTTTGGAATCTCTCCGGCGGCCAGGCCATTTGAACTCAGGACGTAATCCAGCGAGACTGGTACAGTGCGCTTCCTGCCCTTGAATTTGAGAATAATCCCGTCCGGCAGGAGCGGAGAAACCGCAGCAATCATCGGGTACATGTTTCCGCCACGGTTGCCTCGTAAATCAAGGACAACTCCCTGAGCGTCCTGGTGGGCCAGAAGGAAATCCAGAACAGTATGCAGATAAAGTGAATCGGGCACTTTGATACCGCTATGGGCCGGCAGAAAGACATAGACAATGCCGTTCTCCATAAGTTTGACTTCCGGGGCTATTTCCTGGTATGATGCCGTATCCTTCACCGGAGGGAGCAATTGGGAATGTTTACCACCGGCAATATGTGCAGCCCTGGACACAAGACTGTGGGCCTCGTCAAAGGAGGAAATGTTCTTTGAAACCAACAAGATGCTATCCTTTGTCTGCCGCCACTGCGGAGAATCGGAATAGAGGGCCTGCCGGTCCAGGAGCCTTACGCAATAACGTACATAGCCCTTCGGATTGCCCTGATTACCCAGGCGGATACACGAAGAAGCTATAAACACAAAGAAGAAAAGAAATAATAAATAATATCTTTTCATATTGACTGCCTGTTTTTCCTGCAAATATAAATACAATCTGCACGCAAAGTGCAGGTGATGTGCCGAAAAAAGTCTCATCACCTGCAAAAAAGGCCGATTTTGCGGGTGGTGTGCCAGAAAAAGTCACATCACCCGCACTAAAGTTACTTTTTCCGCTGCTTGCCGTATTCACGGGCAACAAGGAGGAGGTCGTCCAGGGAATGGTCGTAGACGGCATCGGCGGGGAGAAGGCGGAGGCGGAATTCGTCGTAGTCACCGGCACTCAGGATGCAGTCTTCTCCCGGGCGGAGAATGCCGGACCATTCATAGCCAAGGAAATCTACCTCTATCCTGTAACTGCCGTCTCCCAGGTCTGTTTTCTCGTAGGGATGGCTGTCACAGTCATAATAGGATACGGCAGGTGTGCCTGGCACCATCTTATTGTCCAGGTCAAAATCGCTCCAGAACCGCGGGCCGTAATCGGCCGGGAACCAGCGACGGTTGCTGAAAACCAGTTCCGGCTCTTTTTTCTCGCCGTTATATGGAGTCCAATCTTCCACAAAGGAGGCGTAGGCATTGTTCCAGTGCCAGTACAGACCCGCCAGAATTTCCGTCTCTATTTGGAACTGGTGCTGCTCCATCTCAAGCGGAGCCTCCTCCCAGAATTTATCGTTCATCGTGGGGTCTTTTTCGCAGGCCGATATAACCATCAGGGCCAGCGCAGTCCATAGTATCTTTTTCATACGCGATAATCTTTAATTGAGCCTTACCATTGTAGTGACAACCATACCGGCATTGCCGTCAGAGCCTACATTGGTTTTGATGACGCCTCTATCGGCCCCTTTCACAGATGTATAAAAATTGAGCTGGGTGCCGTTAGACATATAGGCAACAAACTGAAGGGTGAGCGAAGAGGCCTCGAAGCGTTCCATCCTAAGGGTGCCTGGGACAATCTTTCCCTGGTACTCCGCGGCGCTGGACCAGTCCAGAGTCACATATTCTGCCGCAGCCTTGGAGAGGTCGCACTCCCAGTAGCCGGCGGTACCATCGGCCACATAAGCAACCCCGTCCACATACTCTCCCTGATTGGAAGGATAGTGCTCCGGCAGCCTCCTGGAGGAAACGGTGCCGGCCTTGGGATCAAAGGTATTGATCACGGCTCCGTCATAATCATTGCCACCCCACCAACTGAGTTTTTCAGACGTGGACATATAAATCCCGCCCGGGTCCATTCTCTCGTTAAATGTGCAGATAAGGTTTCCAAGGGACACTGAACTTCCGGAGACGGCGAGGTTGTAGATGTCCGTGCAGTCTTCGGTTCTGTTCCAGTTATCTTTACCATCACCCTCCTGGATTTCCTTCTGATAGGTTTGAGCATAATACAGTTTCCCGCCTACGGAAAGGAGGAAAGACTCTTTGCTCCCTTCCACCTGGAGAAGCACGGGTTCGAAGGAAGGAGGGGCGATTATTCCCTGCATTCCTCCCATTGCTCCGGGATAACCGAAAGTCCCACCAAGGCAAGAGCCTCCGGCAGGATAGAGTTTCCAGCAGGAGATATTGTCCCCCAGCACGTTTACGGCATCCAGCGTGTTGCCATTGTCCTGCAGACGGATAAGAGACGGAAGGCCTCCAGGATAGATTCCATCATAATTCCATCCGCCGGTCCTCACAAACAGGTCCTTGCCCAGCTGGTGGAACCAGCCGTTGAGGAAGGTGGGCTGCTTGAAGCCGTCGTCCATCCCGTCCGGAGCTCCGGCCTCCAGCGTCCACTCGAACAGGGCGCCGTCGCTCTTGCGGATGAGATAGTGGGCGCCGTGACGGTCGTGGTACTTGGCGCTGAATTCATTTATTATTTTGGACAATGCGTGACGCACG
The DNA here is from genome assembly GCA_902768955.1 of uncultured Bacteroidia bacterium. Lineage (GTDB taxonomy): Bacteria > Bacteroidota > Bacteroidia > Bacteroidales > UBA932 > Cryptobacteroides. The sequence goes on from CACXNH010000112.1 coordinate 6,190, forward strand.
GATTTGTTTCCATCGGTGGGATAATTGTTCCATCCTCCCTTTACATCCAAATGGCTGTTTGCAAGCCACAGCCAGCCTTCGTCCACAGGGAACACAAATCCGGGAGAAATAATGAGGTTGGCCTGGATGCCTTCCGCCACTTCACCATCGGCCCCCTCCACTTCCACATTATATGTAACTTCAACCATGGAACCGTCTTCAGATACGGAATAAAGGGCTTTTGGGCCGATATTGACATCTCCTTCGGCCTTTGTAGCCTGGCTTCCCTGGGCCAGGGCCAGCATCTTGGCGCCGGCGATATTCGCTTTTCGGAAAGTGACCTTGGCATTGCCGTCGAAGCCGTCCTTGTTGCAGGAGACTGTCAGGAGGGCCGCAAGCAGCGCTGCTGCAAATAGAATCTTTTTCATAAGTTTCAGTGTTTTTCGCAAAGGTAACCCATAGGAATGATTGCCTTGTGGCGGATTACACCACAATCCGCGCATTGAGAATAAAAAATTCTATTTCACTCGCCTCAATGGCCAAACTTCCGAAACTTAAACAACGCACACCCCTACCAGAACCACTTATGGGGCCGCATGGTGTCATTTACCCAAATTCCAGATACAGGGGTAAAAGACACTACCACGGCTTACAGGCCATTCTGCGGCAGCATCGTGTCGCTTAAGTTTCGTAAACACTTGCCGATGTGTAACGGCAACATCCCGTGGACCTGGTCCACAGGGTTTTTGGCCGAGGTGTAAGGTGAATTTGGCCGAGGTGTAATTATATGCCGTGGACCAGGTCCACCGTGTGTGCCTCTGGGATACCTGTAGCCCATAGTACTTGGACCAGGTCCAAGGGGTGAAAGAGGCCGCTGAAAAAGGCTCCGTTTTTCGAAGCCTCTAAGAATCGCATTTTTACGATCACCCTCCTGAGTTTCCATATGCATCTGAAAAATGGATTCTCAGGAGGGTGATTCTGAAG
>CACXNH010000113.1 GCA_902768955.1 uncultured Bacteroidia bacterium
TACTGGAACCAGCCGGAATTCGAGTTCTCAACAGCCAGCATAAATCCCAGGAACAATCCGTCAATAAAGACATTCCCGGACGGAGAGACTTACCTTGCGCTGGGAGATTACACCAGAATCCGCTTCTTCTGGAGGATGAAGAAATCTACAATGAATAAGCTGAACAGCTATGATACCCGCTACGCAATCAGTGTCTCGCAGGTATTCCAGACAACTTATAATTCCCCCGGAAACCCCTCCTACTATATGTATTACTTCGGGGCCGCCATGCACAAGCAGACTTATACTGCAACTGCCTACTATGATCCCAGGCGCGATATACGCGAGAAACTTAAGTTGTACACTCCCTCAATCCCCTTCTATCGGCTCAGTGGCAACACCGTCCATGCTGCTTTTGACGGGACTGCCCCGGCGAGCTCTAAGGAAGAAGACATAGTAAATACCCACAGGATAGGCCAGGCGTATGGGGATACAGATTCCTTCTGGAATCCCCTACCAATCAGCAGTTCCCCGTCCTGTCTGCCTCCCAGATTGAAAGTCTCAAAGGAAAAGTCCTCTTTGAGATATGGGAGAAACTCCCCGGCGGCCGCTGCGTAACCCGCTTTGCAACCAGCTGGGCAACCACCCCTGAGGATATCCTCGTATTGAAAAAATCGTTAAGTTTGTAGAAATTCATTGATATGAAAACCATAAAAGAAGTCCTCTATGAGTGCCAGGCCAATAAGACGGCTGTTCTGCAACCAATTTCTATAACTATGAAACACTCCTTTGCGTAGCCAAGGCCGCCCAGGCAATGAACGCCCCCGTGATGCTCCAGCTCACCCGCTCCTCCATTGACCATATGGGCCTTCATACGGCTTACAAGATGGGCAGGCAGGTTTTGGAGGACTAAAGTATCAGGTGATGAAGGGATAGACTCCCCTACCACTTGTAATTGAGGACCCTCGGGGTTGCGCTGAGGGATATCCAGGTCCAGAAAAGACGGCCGTCTGCAGAGGCCCTTTTAAGAAGCTGCATGTTCTTTGTGCCCACCATGTAGGAAAGGCCCATTGAAAGTGTCACATCCTTGATGAAGGACCATGACGCCTGGAGTTCAAACTCATGTCCAAGCGTGCTTCCAATGTTCTGCAGTTTGGTTGCAATGGCAAGATAATGATACTGAAGGCCTATGTTCATCCCGGACATAGGCTTCACGTTTACCCCCGCAAAGGCGTTCTGGAGGCCTGGACTGAAGCCGTTAACGTAAGTACTCATGTAGAAGAAATCCATGGCGCCGTAGAACTTGTGATGGGAGCCGTAAACAGGGTTGAAGCCCTTTATTACTTCGTGCCGCACAAGGCCAATGTTGCCGGGTTTTGGGACGGCGTAGGTGTCGTCTCCGCTAAGGTAGTCGTAACCGGCCTCGAAGCCAATAAGATTCCAGGGATTGTATTTTGCGCGGGCGCTGGCCATCCAGGCGTCAAGGCGTATTCCTTGCTCGTTCTTACCCATCTGACGGTAGTAGGAGGCCTCTACGGAGAGTTTCTCCGGGGCATATTTTGCGTAGCCTCCAAACACGTGCTGCCATTCTACGCGGGGATCTTCCGGATCCAGATCCAGCCTGCATACCTATGTTAACGAAAATGAGGGAAAGGCCGACTGGCACCACCGGGATGTCAAAGTGGTACCACGCAAGTTGCATAGTCTTGTAGGGAGATGAGCCGCCGGCGTAGTACGATCCGCCGCCGTTTATGTTCTCCGGAGTTTGATTGAAAGCCCCCACAACGTGGAATTTATGGCCATAGCCTTCAAAACCTGCGCGGATTACGTCGTGGCTATTGCCCACCATATTCCAGTCATTTGGGCCGATTATACGTTCGTCGTCATAACTAAGAGCCTGCCTTCCTATCTGTGTGAAAAGCCCGAACGGGGCGTTCAGTTTTATCCAGGCCTCGTGGATGTTGAAGGAACTGGCGCCACCCTGGCCCCATACTCCGGAATGCTGGAGGGATGTTTTCACCTCAAATTCCGGGCGGATGTATCCAAGCACTATACGGCTGCGGCTGGTGATGAAGGCGCTGCGGTCATTGGAAGGGTCATCGGCATTTGGAAGCCCTCCGTCCCTAATTTCACCGCGGCCCATCACCTGAAGGTCCGTGTACACTGCGTTGTTCTGGGCCAGGGCGGGAAGGCTTATGGCCGCCGCGCTCAGCAAGGCTATGATTATCCGGCGCATAACTCTCTAATTCATTGATAATTCAAATTTGCGCATTTTTTATTATATTCGCAAATACATTACGTGCCTATGTTTGAAAAGATTGTATCAGAGATAAACGCAATTGTCTGGAATCCGGGGCTGGTGGTGCTCCTGATTGCCGCCGGGCTGTTTTTTTCCTTCCGCACTCGTTTTGTCCAGGTGAGGCGGTTCGGTCTTATGCTCAGGTCTCTCTTTTCAAAGAAACAGGACAATAAGGGAATTTCATCCTTTGAAGCTTTTTCAATTGCGCTTTCCGGAAGGGTTGGAACGGGAAATATTGTGGGCGTTGCCACCGCCATCGCCTTTGGCGGGCCCGGGGCCGTGTTCTGGATGTGGGTGGTGGCGTTCTTCGGGGCATCCACCGCTTTTGTGGAGTCCACGCTGGCCCAGATGTACAAGTTCCATCACGCATCTGGGTATCGCGGAGGCCCGTTCAGTTTCATAGAGAATGGCCTTGGGCTTCGCTGGCTGGGAATTGTGTTTGCCGTTATTACAGTACTCTCCTGTGGTGTTTTCCTTCCTACGGTGCAGTCAAACGGAGCGGCATCGGCCATCAATAATTCATTTGCGGTCTCTCCCCTTGCAGCGGGAATCGGACTGGCCCTTATCCTTGGGCTGGTAATCTTTGGAGGAGTGAAGCGCATCGCCCGTGTGGCATCAATCGTGACGCCGTTTATGGCGCTTGGATATATCGTGATGGCACTTGTGGTGGTGGCTTTCCACATCCATGACGTTCCTGCGGTGCTGGGAGCCATTGTGAAGGGTGCATTCGGGCTTAATCCCATCTGCGGCGGCATCATCGGTTCCACTATCGCCATGGGTGTGAAACGCGGCATCTTCTCCAACGAGGCAGGCCAGGGCACCGGAGCCATTGTATCGGCCGCAACAGATGTTCCCCACCCTGCCCAGCAGGGCCTTGCTCAGGCGTTTTCAGTGTATGTAGACACCCTTTTAGTGTGCACCGCCACAGCCCTTATGATCCTCTGCTCAGGCACTTACAATATCTTTGGCCCTGACGGTCAAGTACTCTTTGGCGGCGCACCTGAACTTGGCGGCAACTACGTAAACTACACCCAAAGCGCCGTAGACTCCGTTTTCACGGGCTTCGGCAGCAAGTTCGTGTCCGTTGCCATGGTGTTCTTCGTGTTCACCACTATTATGGCCTATTACTTCTATGCAGAGACCAGCATTATCTACCTGTTCAGGAAAAAGGCCCTGACACCCTCCGGGCATGCAGGAAACCGGGCAGCTGAGTCCAGCACAGCCGGGGTTGCCGGGGCTGCCCCTTCCGGTGCTCCTACATCGGCCTCAACTCCCTCCCGCGCAGAGCGCGCTGTCATACTGGTTCTTCAGGCCGTGATGCTTGCGGCTGTGATTTTCGGGGCAGTTAAGGAAGCGGACGTAGTGTGGCAGATTGGAGATATCGGCGTCGGCCTTATGGCGTGGGTTACAGTTGTCTCAATCCTTATCCTCTGCCCCAAGGCGATATCGGCCCTAAAAGACTTCGAGAAATTGTAGTCCCTTCCATTGTAATGCCGTGGCGGTGGCAGCCAACTCTCTATCGCTCAGTTGTTTACACGGTCCTTTGGGAAAACCGGTAATCCCAAAGAATCTCATAACTCACAGTAATTCAATTACTTAACTGCCACCCAAAAGAAACAATCAACAACTGCGCACTCCGAAATATCAAATACCTGGCGGATAATATCCTAATTATCAGGCAGGTATGATATTCTGGTTGGACAAATTGCACAAGCAGAATTTCGTAAGTTCTTAATACTCATCGCATTGAGCACCAGGCATAAAGCGGCATTCCTAGAATCTGTAATGGATATCAAAGCCGCCCAGCCAACTGGAGAGGTTGCCGTTGACGGAGATTCTGTAATTGTGGTCATGGGCGAACATCTCTCCGCTGGAAATCATATTGAGATGGTACTCAAAACGTGCCACATTGTAAACGTGGCCGATTGTATAGCATACACCGAACTTCCCCAGTATATTAGGTGTCATGCGCCCGTGGACGGGAAGATGGTCATCGGGCTCATCATCCTGGTACTGGGTCAGGAGCATCTCATTGAGGAAGGTGAATTGCGGGATGGCTGTGAGATTCACTGTAAGGTTCCGGAGGCCCTTGTACCCCTCCCCCGTGGCATCCTTATGATACGGCACCCAGTTGAAGGAGTATCCAACACCCAATGATAACTGGTCTACGTTGTATCCTCCGTTACCCAGGAGCAAGGTGCCCACAAAGGCGTTGTCCCGGCTAAGGAACACGTCCGTATGCTGGTATTTGGCCGATGTAACCACTGATCCCGCCGACTTCCGCTGAATCATCTTGCCCTTGTATGCAGCCTGGTAGGAGAAATGATTCTTGTTGAAAGCGTAGTATCCTTCCAAACGCCATATATTCACGTTTGAGGGGTATGCCATATCTACGTAGGCCTCCTCCCCGTCAAAACTTATATTCACAGTCCTCTGGCCAAAGGATGCGAAGTAGAACTGTGCGCCATAAAAAGGGCTGAGCCAGTCAAGGGATAACTTCCTGTCCACCTGCCCGGGCTCTTTCCCAAATGAAAAGGAGTATCCCAGGTTCAAGGGGCCATAGCCAACGTATAGGCCAAGGTTATGGGTGGTGTGATCGGCCAGAGCCATACTCATAGTCACATCCATTGGATCCAGGTTTTTCACCCCATAATGAATTGGAATCCGGAAATTGATTCCGTTCCAGTGACCCTTGTAGGACACCGAAACGTCCCAACTGCTCCCGGGCTGATACACATAGGCAGAATCCAGATACTTTTTGGGAGCATTGAGGCGGTCCCATAACCTCACGGCGCGTTCCTTCACGGGAGTTCCCGCAAAGGCAGCCAGGGGCTGCAGGGCCAGCAACGCTGGAATTATGAGACTCCTCAAAGACACCTATCCAAGAACAACGTCCAGGGTCATCATGAGGGCAAATCCTATGGCAAAACCCACTGTGCCAAGGTTCGAGTGCTCCCCCTGAGACGCATCCGGAATTAGTTCCTCAACCACAACATAGAGCATTGCTCCAGCGGCAAAGGACAGCATAAATGGCATAATTCCCGTTATGGCCGATGCTAGTCCCAGCACCAATCCCCCGCCGACGGGCTCCACAATTCCGCTCAGTGCACCAATGAGGAAAGACCTTCCTTTGCTGTTTCCCGCCGCACGAAGCGGCATAGAGATTATTGCGCCTTCAGGGATATTCTGGATGGCTATTCCAAGGGAAAGGGCAAGGGCGGCGGCCATATTGAAATCGGCCTGGAGTGCACCGGCTATTGCAACGCCCACTGCCATACCCTCCGGAAAATTGTGGATGGTCACGGCCAGAGCCAGTTTTGCAGTACGCGAAAGGCTGCTGTGAGGGCCCTCGGCCTCACCGTCAATATGGATGTGCGGGGTCACGTAGTCAATGAAAAGAAGGAAGGCAAAACCGCCCAGAAGACCTGCAACAGCAGGGCCGACAGAGCCCATCTCCATGGACGGAATAAGCAGTGACCACACGGAAGCCGCCACCATCACGCCGGACGCAAAGCCCAGAAGCGCCTTCTGCAGCAGAGCCGGCATATCCTTCTTCATAAAAAACACGAAACCAGCCCCCAGGGCAGTCCCCAAAAACGGTATAAAGAGTGCCAGAATAACCGGATCCATAGATTTCAGATTTACAAATGCAAAGATAATTAAGATTTTTACAAAAAAAGTTTGCGGGCTCCAAAAAAGTTACTATCTTTGCATTCCCAAACCACGGTGCTGTAGCTCAGATGGTAGAGCAATGGACTGAAAATCCATGTGTCGGCAGTTCGATTCTTCCCAGCACCACTGAAAATGCCCCTACAGATACCTGTGGGGGCATTTCTTTACCAAAATGTGCCTACATTGTGCCTACATTTTGTGAGAATCTAGCGAGGCACATCAAAAAAGCCTGGAGGCACACGTAAAGTGTACTTCCAGGCAGTTGCGTTTATGAACACACCGTATTTGGAGTATCCGCTACAAAGATAGTGGAAATTATTGGATATAGTTATTTCCACATTTTATATCCACCTTGCCGTCAAATCAAAGACGGTAACTATGACAATCCTTCTCGACAATGGCTACGGCCAAGACACTCCCGGCAAGCGGAGCCCGGATGGCTTCTTCCGCGAATACGCATACACTCGCTTCCTCGCAAAACAGATCCAGGAACACCTGATCGCCCTGGGCCTCGATGCCCGGCTCCTGGTTCCGGAGCTGGAGGATATCTCCCTCCCGGAGCGCTGCCGCCGGGTCAACACACTCTGTCAGGAACTGGGCAAAGACCAGGTGCTCCTCATCTCCCTTCATGTCAACGCTGCAGGAAACGGCCAAGAATGGATGAACGCCCGCGGATGGAGCTGCTTCACCACCAAGGGACAAACCCTAGCAGACAGCCTCGCAACGGCCCTCTACGAGGCCGCCGAAGACTGGCTTCCGGATCACCGGCTCCGTAAAGACAACACGGATAGCGATCCGGATATCGAGAGCAACTTCTACATCCTCCGCCACTCCAGTTGCCCGGCTGTCCTCACCGAGAATCTCTTCCAGGACAATAAAGAGGACGTGGCATTCCTGGAATCCGGAGAAGGCGCCCAGGCCATCATCAATCTCCATGTGGAAGGGATCTTCCGATATTTGCAGCAGTAGTTCCTTTTATATATAAGAATCCCCGGCCGCATCCAGCAGTCGGGGAATTTCATGTGTTGAGCAGCTCAAGGCTGCCTGAGACTAACCGTTGCTCAGCACCGCGCTGACCATCTTTTCACCGGACTTCTCGCCGGTGACGGTGTTCACGAAGAAATACTTGAAGAACACCTTGGGAGCACCGGCGGACGGGGCGCCGTACTTGGCGTCGTACTTGGCCTTGATGTCGATGTCCTCGTCGGTCACGTTGCAGGGGGCGTCAAAGGCGGCCGCCTTGCTGTAGGCCTTGGTGATACCATTGCCCTGGGGCTCGGAAGCCAGAATGACCAGCTTCAGGTTGGCAGATTCAGCCGGCACATCGTCCAGCTGGAAGGTCATGGCCGCAGGGGTCAGAACCACGGTGGCATCCTCAGGCGTAGGAACACCTGCCAGGGTGGGCACAGCGGTCTTGATTGCGCCACCGCAATACACGACCCAGTAGTTCAGGCGCATGAACAGGTTGGAGCCGCTGATCTTGCTCTTGGTGCCCAGCACCGAGCGGCCCTCGGCGGTGTTGGCGGCGGCGTTCCATGCCAGGATCTGTGCGTTGGTCAGACCCTTCCATGCCTGGCTCAGCTGCTTGAACACAGCCTTCACGGAGGCCTGGAAAGCGGTACGGGTGCTACCACCGTAGCCACGGTTACGGATGTACTTACGGCTCTTGACCTTCGCTGCGGTCACGCCCTTGGCGGAGCCAGAC
>CACXNH010000114.1 GCA_902768955.1 uncultured Bacteroidia bacterium
GGGGGACTACCAGAAAGCGCCTGGAGGCCGTCGGGGCCGATAAAGCCCTGTTGGGCTATATCGACACCTATATGCTTCCGGGGTGCGTCGTCACCGACGAGATGAGGCGTTCGTCCCGCCTCGCGGGGTACGTCTCCCGCCAGATGAAGCACTACGCCCTGGATTTCGACGACCTCATGAACGTCACCAAGTACATCCTGGACCACTTCCCCGAAGCCGCGGAGAAGTGGCAGAACGCCCTCAACTACATCATGGTGGATGAGGCCCAGGACTGTAACCTCGATGACTGGGACCTGGTGGAGAGGCTGAGCGCAAAGCACCGTAACCTCTTCGTCGTCGGGGATCCCGACCAGGCCATCTACGAGTGGAGAGGCGCAAGGCCGGACCTCTTCGTGAATTTCGCCGCGGAAAAGACCATCGTCCTGGATGAGAACTACCGCTCCACCCCGAGGATCCTTGACATAGCCAACTGCGTCATATCAAACAATAAGAACCGCATCCCCAAGGACCTCTTCACCAGGAAGGCCGAAGGCAAGGCAGTCATCCATTTCCACGGGAAGAGCGAGAAGGAGGAGATGGAGTGGATAGTCTCGCAGATAAGGATGATCCTCGCCGGCGGCGCGGGAATCAACGACATAGCCATCCTCTACAGGAGCACCCACCAGTCGAGGGCCCTGGAGCAGGAACTCCTTAACGCCCACCTCGACTACACCATCTGGGGCGGCACGCGCTTCTTTGAAAGGAAAGAGATAAAGGATGCCCTGAGTTACCTCCGCCTGGTGAGCAACCAGGACGACGACATCAGTTTCGAGCGCATCATCAACGTCCCATCCCGGAAGCTCGGCAAGAAATTCCTGGACTACGTGAGGGACGCTGCCGCAAGGAAGGGCGTCTCCCTCTACAGTGCCCTCCAGATATACTATCCCGACAAGGCCGAGGGCTTCATCGCCCTCATCGAGGATGCCAAGCAGTTCGCCAGGGAGAACCGCGTGAGTGACCTCCTCAACCGTATTCTTGAGGCCTCCGGCTACAAGAGGATGGTCCGGGAGGACCAGGATGAGGACCGCCTGGAGAACCTTGACGAACTCCTCTCCTCCATCCGTTTCTACGAGAGCGTCCGCACCCCCGACGAGAGCACCCTGGCCGATTACCTCCAGGACATAGCCCTCTACACCAACGATGACCACCGGAGGGACACCCCCACCCTCAAGCTGATGACCATCCACCAGGCCAAGGGTCTGGAGTTCCCCTATGTCTTCATCACAGGCCTCAGCGAGGGCATCTTCCCCAATATGCGAACCATCCGCGAGGGCAAGAAAAACGGACGTTGCTGTCACAAGGGCCGAGAAGGCGCTCTTCCTCACTGAGTCCGAAGGATACAGCATCTCTACCAAGACCAACAAGTACCCTTCCCGTTTCCTTGCGGAGATCCGCCGCGACCTCGTCGTCACCGAGGGTGTCATACCCCCGGAGCTCTGGAAGGGCACGCGCAACCTCTCCCACGTCCTCGACGAGGAAATGGATCCCCACCGGCCCGTAAGGCTGGATGCCGATTTCGAGGAGGAGAGGGCGGAGTACAACAGCCCCTTCAAGGTGGGAGACAGCGTCACCCACCCCGTCTTCGGGGAGGGCGTCATCGTGAGCACCAACAAGGACTGCTCCAGCTTCGAGGTCCGCTTCGACAGCGGGTCCACGAGGACCCTCCGCGCAGCCTTCCTCAGGCAGTCAGACCTCTAGAAGGTCACAAAAACGCCTGCAGGTGCTCCCAGACCCTCTGGACCGGGAAGCCCACAACATTGAAATAGGAGCCCTCGATGCGGGTTATGCCCACGTGACCTATCCATTCCTGGATGGCGTATGCCCCGGCTTTGTCAAAAGGTTTGTAAGTATCTATGTAATAGGAGATTTCTTCCTCTGAAAGCGGCTTGAACCAGACCTGGGTTGTGGCCGTGAATGTGTCCTTCAGGGAGTTCGACCGAATTGTAACGGCGGTGGTAACGTGGTGTTTACGGCCGGAAAGATCACGGAGCATACGCGCGGCATCCTCCGCATCCCTTGGCTTGCCAAGAATCTCCCCGGGACGGCCGCCATCCGGAGGGAGGATTACCATAGTGTCCGCGGTGATGAGGATTTCATCGGCCTCCAGGGGCCGATGGAACCCCGCAGACTTCCCTTCAGACATAAGGACAGGAACATCCTCTGCGGGAGTATCAGAGCTAAAGCATTCCTTGAAGTTATTGCACGTATCTACCGTGAAATCAATATCTAGTCCCTTAAGTAACTCCCTCCTTCTGGGGGAGCCGCTTGCCAGGATTATCCTCTTGCCGTGAAGGTCCATTCCCTAGAACAGTTTCTTGTAAGTTCCGGCGTTGAACTCCCATTTGCCCTGCTCCCTGAGAGTCCTTTCAATGGCCTCCCTAAGACACCCCCTGCCGCCGGGACGGGAGGTAATGTAATCGGCAACGGCCTTAACCTGATCCACCGCATCCGAAGGGCATACTCCGCAGCCGCTCATCACTATGCAGTCTATGTCCGGGACATCGTCGCCAAAGTACATGATCTCCGACGGATCCAGGCCGTAACGCTGCGCGAACTGATGGAACTGCTCCCTCTTGTCACGGCAGTGAAGGAAAACGTCTTCCGGCTTTACACCGCTTGTAACCATACGTTTACGTATGCTCTCCGAACTCCCGCCGGTGATTACGGCAACGGGATAGCCGTTCATCACCGCCATCCTTATGGCAAAGCCATCCTTGGCGTCGTAGGTGCGCAGAAGATCCCCGTCACTGAAGCAGAAAACTCCGCCGTCAGTGGCCACACCGTCTATGTCAAAGGCAAATGCCCTGATCTTAGATAAATCCATAATAATTTGAGATTCCTCGACTTCGCCCTAAAAGGCTTCGTTCAGAATGACAAGTCAGTTCTTGCCGCCGCCGAAGGGACCGAAATCGGCCAGGTTGAAGGTGCCGCCTCCCTGCTGGGGGCCCTTGCCGCCAAGGTCTATCACGCCAAACTGGGCCTCATACTTTGAAACATTGTCAAAGAGGGCGTTCATAAGGCGTTTTGCGTGCTCCGGAGTCATAATGATGCGGTCACTCACAAGGGCCTTGGGAAGGCCGGGAAGAGTGGTAGCGAAATCCAGGACAAACTCGCTTCTGGAATGGGATATGATTGCAAGGTTTGAATAAGACACCTTGGTGGTCTGGGGATTGAGCTCTATGCTCAGCTGATTCTGGGGTTTGGGTTGGTTGTTATCCATAAAAACAAATTTACCTGCAAAATTAACATTTTTTATAATACCAATCCACAAAATCACGGATGGCATCCTCAACGGGAGTGAGCCTATACCCCAGTTCACGCATGGCACGGGCGGGGCTGTACCATTCCTCATACTCCAACTGACGGACGTTGTGGGGATAAATCTCCGTCCTGATTCCAAATCTCAACAGTACAGTTCCTATCCAGCCAAGGACATCGGCCACCCAGTCAGGAAGGGCTATACAAAGCTGCCGATACCCGCCAATGGCGGCCTGCCTCCTGTAGAACTCCTTCAGGGAAATGCATTCTCCGGTAAGGAGAAACCTTCCTTCACCTCGATCCAGGGCATTTACAATGGCCGCAGCCGCATCCCTCACGTGAAGGATGGACTTGGCACCGCGGGTAACAAAAAGAAGGGGTTTGCGCCATCCCATAAGGACCATCTGGCCGGAAGAAGGCTTGGAGTCATAAGCCCCAAGCATGAAGCCGGGATTTACAATGACAACGCGCAGCGAGGGGTGCTCTGAAGCATAAGCAAGTAGTGCCTCCTCCCCCGCCTTCTTGCTTATGGCATAAGGGGATTTGTCATAAGGCGGGCCAAAAGGGGCCGATTCATCAGAAGGCCGCTCCTGAGTACCTGTAACAATTGTATTTGCCGTGCTGGTATGCACCAGGACCTTGATTCCGGAAAGGGCGGCAACCTCACAAAGCATAGCCGGAAGGTCCCTGTTCAACGGAAGGAAATCCTCCACCGAAGGGAGAGTCATATCCGTGGTTCCGGCGCAGTTGATAATGGCTTCACAACCATTGGCCGCCTTCATAAGGTCCTCTTTTGAGAGTATGCTCCCACGGAGTACAGACACACCCGGAACATCCAGCGCCGAACGCACAAGTGCACGTACAGCAATCCCCCTCTCCAGAAGAACCTGAAGCACGTTTCGGCCCAGAAGTCCTGTTGCGCCAAGAAGGAGTACCATCAGTGAACCTTGTGAGTATGATGTGAGAAGAGTCTCTGGGGAATTTCCATGGCAAGAATGATTCCAAGAACTATTGAGACTGCAACCTTTATGGCCATAAAGCCGCTTCCAACCGCCAGGAGGAGGTCTCCGGAAGTGAGATAGTAGGAGAACCAGAAAATACCGGCGCCGGGAACCAGCGTGAAGATTCCGCAGATGATGAAGATCTGGGCCGGGCAACGCGATGGAACCGCGCTGAAACGTGACAGCAGGCACACCATAAGTGCCGCAAACATGGCCGACACAGGGGCTCCTGCACCCAGTATCCTGAATGCCACCAGGTATGTGAGCCAGCCAATGACGCCAATAACGCCGGCAGTAAGGTACTGAGGCCTGTCAATTCCGTAGAGCACCGCAAAGCCAACAGTCCCTATAAATGAAGCGATTGCCTGCGCCAGATAGCTTTCCGTTTCCGGATTGGGTTCATAGCCGGTAAGTTTGAGCATTCCGCCAAACACGGCCCCGTCCAGAAGGAAGGCCGCTGCAACGCCCATCGCTATGCAGAAAAAGCCCAGCATAGCATCTGTCATACGGGTTATACCGGCAAGATAATCTGAGTTTGCGAGATCACGCACTCCGTTGGTGAAAGGCACTCCGGGAATAAGCGGCATCACTGCTCCGATGATAATGTTGCTAAGGCATATGCCGATACCCGCCCTCCAGCAAAGAATGGAGACAAGAGTTACAAGAAGCGCGTTGCAGATTCCGCCCACAATCTTTGAAAGGTACCTGGAACTCACAAATGACATAAAGAGGAAAAGGACGGCGCCGGCAATTCCCGCCGCCGTGCAGTCAAGGAATCCTCCGCCAAACACGGCGGAAAAGCCTGCTGCACTGAGTGTTGTAGCCACAAACTGCTCCCAGAAGGGCTTTACGGGCATCTCCTTAATCTTTTCTATCCTTTCCTTCGCCTCCTGAAGTGAACATTTTCCTGCCGATATATCATAGCTCAGGCGGTTCACCGCCGTAACCTTGCAAAGCTGGACGCTCCTGATGGGGATGAATGCCACGTTGGCATAAGTGGATGCCTGGCCTCCTGATTTTGTAACTTTCTCTGCCTGACCCGTGGTGAAGATGCCGTTTGAGAGAACGAAGAAATTGCTTGAACTCACGCCAAAATGTGTGGCTATCCTTCCCATGATATCCTCTACCCGGGAAATCTCGGCGCCATTCTCGAGGAGGATGTGTCCGGCCTCTGAGGCAACTTCCAGAACTTCAGCGAAATCAGGCTTTTCCATTATAGTTTACCCTGTTCTCCCAGGTGGGAATCCTTGAAACCTATGAAATACAAAACGCCGTCAAGGCCGATTGTGCTGATGCTCTGGCGGGCGCTTTCCTTCACGCGCGGCTTTGCGTGGAAGGCAATTCCAAGGCCGGCCTCGTTGAGCATGGGAAGGTCATTGGCGCCGTCCCCTACAGCAATGGTCTGGGCAAGATTCACGTGTTCTGTCTGGGCGATGAGTTTGAGAAGATCCGCCTTCCTGCGGCCGTCAACAACATCACCCACATACTTTCCAGTGAGTTTTCCGTCCTCATCTATCTCAAGTTCGTTTGCATAAACGTAGTCTATGCCATACTTGCGCTGGAGGTACTCCCCAAAGAAGGTGAAGCCGCCGGAAAGGATGGCAATCTTGTAACCGCAGGTCTTAAGGACGGACATAAGGCGGTCTGTTCCTTCAGTGATTGGAAGATGCTCCGCAATATCCTGCATCACGGATACGTCAAGCCCCTTAAGCAGGGCAACCCTTTCCGTGAAACTCTCCTTGAAATCTATCTCTCCCCTCATAGCGCGCTCAGTGATGGCAGCAACCTTATCATACACTCCGTGACGCCTTGCAAGTTCATCAATGCATTCCGCCTGGATAAGGGTGGAATCCATATCAAAACATATGAGGCGCCTCATGCGGCGGTACATATCGTCCTTCTGGAAGGAGAAGTCCATGCCCGCCTCCGTGCTCATCGCCATAAGGTCTTTCTGCATGGCGCTCTTGTCCTCGGCCGATAAAAAACCGCGCACGGAGAACTCTACGCACGCGCGGACGTTATGCTCCGGATGCTTGATGCTCATACGGCCCGTGAGGCGCTTGATGACGTCTATGTTGAGCCCGTAACGGCTTATAACGTCAGTTGCGGCCTGAATCTGGGCGGCGCTCAGGCTCCGGCCGATAATGGTAAGGATGTAGCGGTTACGTCCCTGGCGGCCGGCCCAGGCCTCGTAGTCGTCGTCGGAGATGGGAGCAAAGCCGATGCTTATGTTTCCAAGTTCCGTGGTCTTGAAAAGGAGGTCCTTCATCACCTGGCCGGAGTGGGGTTCATCTATCCTTATGAGGATACCCATTGAAAGGGTATTGTGAATCACGGCCTGGCCAAGGTCCAGGATCTGGGCGTCGTACTTTGCCAGAATGGCCATTATCTCCGCGGTAAGGCCCACGCGGTCATTACCGGAAATCCTTATTAATATCTGTTCTTGTTTCATATTGTGCAAATTTACGGAAATTTCCGTATTTTTGTAAGTTAAAACTTGAAAATGGGCTTACTTATATTATATCTCCTTCTCACAATGGGCATCTCATTCCTGTGCTCACTGCTGGAATCCGTACTTATGTCCACCCCTCTTTCCTATATCACAATGAAGGAAGACGAAGGAGACAAGAACGCAGCCCTCTTCATGAAATTCAAGCAGGACCCTGACCGCCCCCTGTCGGCCATCCTGTCCCTCAATACCATTGCCAACACCCTTGGCGCAGCGGCTGTGGGCCACCAGGCCACCCTCCTTACCGGAGACCACTGGTTCGGGATCATATCGGCCGTAATGACCATCCTCATCCTGGTGTTCTCCGAGATTGTCCCCAAGACCATAGGCACATCCCACTGGAAAGACCTCCTCTGGCTTTCCCGCGTGATGAACTTCCTGGTGTATCTCCTCTTCCCCATCGTGTGGCTCATTGACAAGCTCCACAACACCATATCGGACGAGGACCCTGACCTTGGTATTTCGCGTGAGGAAGTATCGGCAATGGCAAATATTGGTGAGGAGGAAGGCGTCCTGGACAACAGTGAGAACAAGGTT
>CACXNH010000115.1 GCA_902768955.1 uncultured Bacteroidia bacterium
CGCGGGATGAGCGGGACTACGGAACTTGTTCAATGACGTTAGACATGCCCCCAGGCGGGGCTAAAGGAGGAGTTGTGATGCAAAGAGACCGGAAAAGCCTCTTTTTTGACATTTGACAAAGGCATACCATCTTCCTGAAAACCATACGCTCAAAAGCCGGTGGCAGCTAAGTGGTTAACGCTCAGCCGTTTACACGATTCTTTGGGATTACTGGTAATCCCAAAGAACCTCGTAACCAATTGACAATCAGCAAACTATCTGCCACCGCCACGGCATTACAATATGGCAGCCAGGGTTTCGGGTGGGGGCAACGTAGGGCAATAGCTGCGAAGCGAGGGCCTGATGAGCGGGAGGTGCCCAGGATGGCTGCCACCGCCACGGCATTAGACATAGGGAGGTGAACTGGAATGGCTGCCACCTGCGACGGTTGACGCCCGGACCTGCGACGATTCACGCCCGGACCTGCGACAGAACTAGGCTTCCCAGGATATTTTTCTGGAGTTATCGGCCTGAACAGAAATGAAGACCTTGAGAGTTTCTTCTGGCAGTAACTCTTCTATGTTTTCCGGCCATTCCATAAGGCACAGATATCCGGAATCAAGATAATCATAGAGGCCAAGGTCAAGGGCCTCCGCCAAACGGTTGATTCGATAAAAATCAAAATGATAGATGGGCTCTCCGGATGCAGCGCGATATTCATTCAGTATGGCAAAGGTGGGAGAACTCACGGCATCTTCACGTACACCCAGGACGCGGCAGAGGGCCGTGGTGAATGTGGTTTTTCCGGCACCCATCGGGGCATAAAATGCCACCAGACGGTGACTGCCGATGGCTTCAAGAAAAGCACTTGCCGCTGAAGGCAGATCCTCCAGACCACGGACTATGATTTCATTTTTCATAGCGCAAAGATACAACATTTTATGTATCTTTGTCTTATGATTACCCATCCAAACGTGAAAGTGAATCTGGGGCTGAACGTCCTTCGAAAGCGCCCGGACGGCTACCATGACCTGGAAACTCTGTTTGTCCCCTACTTCGGGCTCACGGACACCCTTGAAATCATTACCGGGGAAGACTACAGCCGCACTGTTGCAGGGCTGCAGGCCAGATACGGGAATCTGGCCCAGGCCATATCTCCTGACGGAAAGCTCATGATAACAATAGCACGCCGGGAAGGAGTGGACTGGGACCCCCTGAAGGATCTTACCGCAAAGGCGTATATGATGCTCTCCGAAGAACATAAACTTCCACCCATGAAGATCTATCTTGAGAAGACAAACCCGGTGGGTGCGGGGCTTGGAGGGGGATCGGCCGATGCCGCCTTTGCTATCAGGATGATATCTGAACTGGCAGAATTGGGGCTTTCAGATGATGCCCTTGCAGCTTATGCCGCACGCCTTGGCAGCGACTGTGCCTTCTTCATTTACAACAAGCCCATGATGGGATCCGGCCGCGGGGAAGTCCTGGAGCCGTTCCCTCTGGACCTTGGGGACCTCAGGCTGGAGGTGGTGATTCCGGAGGGTATTTCGGTTTCCACGGCCGATGCATACCGCGGTATTGTCCCCCGGATTCCGGCAAAACCTCTGGCTCAAGTGCTGCGCCAGGACCCTTCCACCTGGAAGGCTGAACTCAGAAACGATTTTGAGGAAACCGTATTTGCTAAGTACCCGGAACTTGCCGCAATCAAGGAGAATCTCTACCGAAGCGGAGCGTTGTATTGCGCAATGAGCGGCAGCGGTTCGTCCCTATATACGCTTTTTCGTCCCAAATCCCCAAAAACGTAAAAACTTTTTTTGTGATTCTTGGAAATAAGCCCGCAACTGGCGACATTGTACGCCAAAATGTTGTGAGCCATGAGGAGAATCGTCTATACCCTGGCGGCCGCAGCCGCCATTTTTTCTTGTACTAAAATACCTCTTATTGATTCCATGCCCCGTTGGTACCACCGGGGCCCGCGCTCGTATGGAGGCAGTGCTGCGGAGCGTAAGGATTCATCGGCCTGGACAGTCCCGGCGGGGAAGGGAGTGTACATTGCGGCGCTTCGTTTCCCGGAATGGGCCGCATGGCGGGACGGGGACTTTCGCGGGGCGGAGGCCGTGCTGTTCAAGGACAGCGTGGAAATAGCCAGCTGCAGCGTAGGAGCGCGCCCTGATCCTGAAAGGATACGCATAATTGACGGCCACCTCTGGACTGATATAGCCGGAGACGGCCACACTCAGGTCTTCTGCGACGGCTATCACAGGCTCACCATCCCGGACGAGGAACTTCTCAAGGGCTTTATAGTGGAAAAGGACACCATACGCACCCTGGGGCAGCGGCCCGGGGGCGGCGGGCTGTGCTACAGGGTGAACGGATGTGAGGTGTTCTCTTCCGGCGCAGGGACTGTTTTCGGCCCGTTTTCAAGGGACTCCAGCGGCACCCACTTCGTGTATGGAATCACTATCCGCAAAGGAGATGCCTCCACTACGGAATTCCATATAATGAACGGGGCCGATGAACTTGCAACCGTCACCCCAAACAAGGGCGGAGCCATCTACGACATCCGTGTACGGGACGGCACGGTTTACCGCAGCGAGCGCCGCGGGGAAAGTCCGTCAAGCCTGTGCCTGGTGATCGGGGACAGTTTTCACTCAATGGACGTGAATGCAACGGAAGACATCCACCTTTGCAAACTGATTTCCCTTGACGGGGAAATGATGATCAAGGGTTATTCCATAGTTGGCAACCTTATCAGGCACTGGATACGCTACAAGGGCGGCATCCGGCATCAGGTGCTCAGTTCCATGGGCGTTCCGGACATTTACGCAGACGGTGACAACCTTGCATATCTTATCACAAACCGGGACGGACGGGTTACAAGGATAGATGTTGCCGACAAATATTTCCCGGCCGATGACAGCCTGTTCCTCAAGATACGCAGCTCCTCATGCGCCGACTACCGGAACGGCCGGTTTGCCGCCGCACTCTCCGACACCTCCGGCCGCAGGCACAGGATATTCCTGGACGGTCGCATGGTGCCGCTTGAATTCAACGGTTTTTTCACCTCCTTAAAGATTAACGAGTAATGCTTGTCAATATATATTCCGCAAAGATTATCGGCATAAAGGCCGTTCCCGTGACTGTAGAAGTAAACATCACCCTGGGCGTAGGGATACACCTGGTAGGACTGGCCGATGCCGCCGTAAAGGAGAGCCTCCTTCGCACCGTGACGGCGCTCCAGGCGCTTGGCTACCATGTTCCGGGCAAAAAGATTGTCATTAACCTGGCACCCGCCGATATGCACAAACAGGGCAGCGGCTACGACATACCCATAGCGCTGGGAATTGTGGCTGCTTCCGGGCAACGGGACATGCCTCTTCTTGGTAAATACCTTATTATGGGAGAACTGGGCCTTGACGGCAGTGTGCGGTATGTAAGCGGTTCTCTCCCAATGGTGGAACTTGCCATGGAGACTGGGTTCCTTGGGTGCATCCTGCCGGAGGCTGCAGCCCTTGAGGCAGTGGACTATACCGGGACTCAGATTTACGGAGTTAAGACGCTTGAGGACGTGCTGCGGATACTTCAAGGAGGGCTGGCAGAGGACCTTCTGATATGGAATACGGAGGCTTACAGGGAGGCCAGGGAAATGGCGCTCAACCCCGCGCGGAGGTATATGGATTTTGCAGAAATAATAGGCCAGGAGGCTGCAAGAAGGGGCGTTGAGGTGGCGGCCGCAGGGCAGCACAACGTACTTCTCATAGGTGCCCCCGGAAGCGGGAAAACATCGCTTGCAAAGGCTATGGCCGGGATTCTGCCGCCGATGACCCTGGAGGAGAGCGCCATCACGTCAAAGATTTACTCGGTGGCGGGAGCTTCCGCGGGAAACCTTGGACTGGTGAGGACAAGGCCGTTCCGGGCGCCTCATATATCGGCCTCAAAAGCGGCACTGCTTGGAGGCGGAAGCGGGGACAATATACTACCAGGGGAAGTTTCATTGGCCACAGGGGGAATTCTCTTTCTGGACGAGTTCTGTGAAGCGCCCAAAGCAACCCTGGAGGCGCTCCGCGGGCCGATGGAAGACCGCAAGGTGTGCATTTCCCGCCTCAAGGCAAAGATTGAGTATCCTGCGTCATTCATGCTTGTGGCGGCATCCAATCCCTGCCCATGCGGCTATTACGGGGAGGAAGACCGGTGCACATGCACCCCGAGTGTCCGTAACGCCTATCTTGCTAAACTGAGCGGCCCCATTATGGATAGGATTGACATACAGCTTTGGATGCATCCTGTTCAGACTCAGGCGCTTATTGCAGGAAAGAAGGCGGAGACTTCGGAGGCCGTGGCGGCAAGGGTTGTACGCGCACGGGAGATTCAGCTGGAACGCTTCCGGGGACAGGGAATCTACGCCAACGCAGAGATGAGCGGGGCTCAGCTTGAGGAGTTCTGTCCTTTATCGGCCCCATGTAAAGACCTTCTGGAAAAGATCATTGACCGCCAGGGGCTCAGCGCCCGCGCATATACCCGTATCATCAAGATTGCCCGCACCATCGCAGACCTTGCCGGAGTTCCGGACATCTTGCCGGAACACCTTGCAGAAGCCTCAAGTTACCGTTTCCTTGACCGTCGGCATATAATGGGATTGTGATAATATTTGTTTTTAGTACTATTTTTAGTATCTTTGCGATGAGTACAAAAGAAAAACTGATAGAACGGTTTAAAAGGATTCCCAGCGACTTCACGTTTGAAGAACTTATAAGACTGTTTGGAATATACGGCTTCGGGATTGACAATAAAGGTAAAACATCTGGATCCAGAGTCAGATTCAAGAAAGGAGAGATGCTTTATACTTGTCATAAATCTCACCCGGAAAACGTTGTCAAGAGAGCAACACTAAACGATATTCTTGCATTTTTAACACTTAAGGGATTAATATAATGGGGAATTTAAGATATAAAGGCTACACTGGAAATGTAGAATACGACGAGGAAGGCAATTACTTCTATGGGCACGTCCTTGGCCTTCATAAAAATGGCATTTCTTATGAAGGAGCAACCGCCGAAGAACTCAAGAAAGATTTCGAGGACGGAATCGATGATTATCTTGAAGGTTGTCGCGCAAATGGGATTGAGCCGGAGAAACCGTATAGCGGAAAGATTGTTCTGAGAATGTCGTCTGGGTTACATTCTTTAGCAGCAGAAAAGGCCAATTCCAAAGGAATCAGCCTTAACGAGTTTATCAATCGAGCCATAGAAGCCGCCGTACTATAGATTGTCCAGCACAAACTGGAGGTGGATGTTGTAGTTCTTCTTGATGCGGGCAACGGCATCGTGGAAGGACATCCGTTCATCTCCGTTTATAATCTTGCCGCCGTTCATAGAGGCGTCTTCCGCAGGGTTCCACATCTGGAAATTCAGTCTGGCGCTCTCCGTAAGGAGGGCTTCACACTCATCTATGTAATCCGGGATGGTATTGAGCTGAGGCAGAAGTTCCCGGATACGGGCCCTTGTCTTTTCAAGGAATGCGGGATCCTGGAACAGGCGGTCATACCAGATGGCGTGGCGGTTTATGAGGCGTCTGTCTCCGCCTGTAGTGTCAAATGTAAGCACTCCCCAGTCAAAGTCCCAGCATGGGCCTGCGATTAGTTTTCCGTCCTTATCCTTGTGCATGAAAACGCTTCCGGGATTACCCAATTCATGATTTGTCATCACTTCAAAGATTATCCAATAATCTATGTAAGAGTCCACATCAAGGTATTTGGCATATCCGTTTTCCGGATCTTTGAAGTTTGGTCCGTAAATAGTGTTTGATACCTCCGCAATGTAGTTTTTGATATAGGTCTTCTTCTCCGGGGTAAGCTCAGTGGGGTCGTCGGGATCCGGGTGCTTTACGGCAAAGGGAATGCCGTGCTCCGTCCATTGGAACTCGTTGTCATAATGGAAGTCAAGTTCCAGGAGGTAGCCGTCTTTCTTGTCGATGTTGACTTCGAGCACCACCTGGTTCTTGCCCGTCACGTCGTCGTGCTGCGAAATCTCTATCTCAGCATTCTTATAGCCTTTGTCGTCGAAATACTT
>CACXNH010000116.1 GCA_902768955.1 uncultured Bacteroidia bacterium
GGGTACTTTTCGCTTTCTGTCAATAACTTTTTCAGAAAAAACTTCAATCTTCTTCAAAAATTATCTGCTGATCGGCTAAGGAAGCGATTTTGGCCAGGGATTCTACCCGATAGCCGGCCTCCCGTACACGCTTAGCGCCCATCTGGAAGGACTTTTCAATGGCGATGCCGATGCCCACGACATTGCCGCCAGCCTGTTCAACAATATTGGCCAGTCCCATTGCAGCATTGCCATCAGCCATAAAGTCGTCAATGATAAGGACATTTTCCCCAGCCTGCAGGAACTTTTTCAGCACGTACACCAGCTTGGCTTCCTTCTTGGTATAGGAAGTAATCGGGCAGGTATACATTTCCTCCTGCATGAGCAGCGACGGATTCTTGCGGGCAAAGACCAGACGTTTTTTTAGCTCATAGGCAACAGCCATGCCGATGGCAATCCCCGAAGACTCAATGGTCAGCACCTTGTCGATCTCCACATCTGCAAAGCGTGCATAACCGCTGGTGCGGATGGCAACGGATGAGCCCTGGTAGTCAAAGTACTGGCTTACGCTCTGGGCCGATGGATAGGTAAGGATCATATCAATGTACGGCATCTCAACGCCGAAGAATCCTTCGTCGGTGGAAATCTTGCCCATACTGCCGAACTTGTCAGAGCCGCTGCCCACCACAAGGGTGAACCACTCTACCTTGGTCCTGGTTTCGGGGTCCATCTTGTCAATAATGGCCGATACTGCACCCTGAGCTTCGGCGGCACCAAGTCCGGCAATCTTTTTATCGGCAATAGCCTTGGGCGTTGTCGCGAACAGGTCCACTACGTCTGCAATGCCGTTTTCCTTGAGAAGGTTCACCACACCGGCATCAAGGACATCGGCATAATCGCTGAACTGAGGGGCGGAAACACTCTTGGCCCCTTCCACCATCTTGGAGAAACGCAGTTTTGTGAGGGCCCACCAGGGAACGCCGTAGGTGTAGTCGTAACTCTCCCACTGCTCGTTTTCATTGGGCAGGGACAGGAACACGCGGTTCTTGCCGTCAGTGCTGGTGTGGTTGAGGTTGGGATTGGGATAGAAGAGCGTGAAAACATTATTGGCATACTGAAGGCCCTTGAGTTCCACAAGCATTCCCACCAGGGGTTCCTGGATATTGGTGGAAAGTTGGAACTGCTGGGGCTTCATCTTCTGGACCACAACTTCATCGTAGCCGTAGGAAAGGATCTGGGCTCCGGTAATGTCGGACTTGGGCTTTATACGGTCTTCGGCGGGAAGGATTGCTCCTTTGAGAACCTTTGCCCTGAGCACGGGCTCAAGGTCTATATATGAGGTCTCATAATCATCGGCAGCCTCAAACTCTCCCTTATCCAGATTCATGGCCATATTCCGCTTGAGACCAAGCTGGAGCTGGCCTGAACCGGAATAATCCCTGTCCTTGAAACCATATTCTCCAAGCACAAGGCCGCTGCAGTTCACATAGAGGATCTGGCCCACCTTGTAGTCGTCGTAGGAACTTGACCGGCCGATCTTGAAGTCAATTGCGCCGGTAGCGTCCTGGAGGAACATCTCACGGTATACGTTTCCGCTTTCGTCGGAGGAGGTGACTTCTCCGCGGATGACGATGGGATCGAAGATCTCAACGGGCTCACCGTGCTTGACATAGAGTTTCTTGAGGTCTGCGATTGTGGTGAAGGCATCGGCCCCAAAACGCGCCAGGGCGTATTCGTCGGTGGCGGGCTGCTCCAGAGGAGTGTCCGGATACTTACCTGTGAACACCGGTTCAAACTCCCGGCAGGAAACGGCCGCTACGGCCAGCGCAAAGAGTGCTACAATATACTTTTTCATAGCTTAGAATCGGAAATAAATGTTCAACATATAATTGATACCGGACATGTAGAAATACTTGGGGTCGAACTTGTAATACTGGGTTTTGCCCTTGGTATTGTCTATCATACGGGTCTGCTCATATCCGCCGGTCTTGACGCCGCGGTTGTTCAGAAGGTTCTTGGCGTTGAGAGAGAAGCCAAGCTGGTATTTACGCTGGATGTACCATGATTTGCCCACGGAGGCATTGAGCATGACGCAGGGGTCGAACTTCTCCTGTGAGGTCATATACTCAATTTCCCCGGGAGTTGCAATGCCGTTAGGGCCCTTCACCGCATATTCAGTGCGATATAGAGGGTTCATATCAAGATATGCGTTGTCAAAGTACTCAACATCCACATCTACGAACCAGTAGTTGTAATTCCAGTTGAGGCCAAGGGATGCGGCAAGCTGGGGAGTTGAAGGCACATAGTGCTTCTTCACCTTCTTGTAATCGGCCACGCCTGTTTCTGAGGGGATGTTGCCGTAAGCGTCCCTGAGGTAAACGGGAGTTTCCTTCCAGAAAGGCACCTCAATGACATACTTGCCGTTGTAGCTCACCGGAGTGGCGCTGTTGTCCAGGGTCTGCATCATGGTGGGGTTGGAGGTATAAACCGCCTCACCCAGGGCAAGGACGCCCTGGACACTCAGGTTGGGAACAAGGTATGTGGGAACCTTGAAACCAAGTTCAATACCCATATTGCGCTGGTCCATTCCGCTGAGGGCGAAGTTGGAGAAGGCGTTCTGGACATCGTCATAGGCGCTCATGATCTTGCTCTGGCCCTTGATGGTGGTGTAGTAGGCGGTGACGCGGGCATTGATGCCGCTGCCGCTGAACTGCCAGTTAACATCGGAAGAGAAAGTCTTGATTGGAGACACGCCCTGGACCATGTCGTTACGGGTACGGGGGCTCACGAACACCTGCTGGAAGGTGGGGGCGTCCTGATAGTAACCGACATTTGCATAGACGCGCATGTTGCCGCCTATCACATAGTTGAGGCCAAGCTTACCTGCATAGGTGAGGAATTTGGCTTTCTCTGAATTTCCCTTGGACGTGGAAGTTGAGGAAGGCTCTATCCTGGCGCCCGTCACAGGATCCGTGTAGGCTTCTCCGGGGAAAAGGCCCTTGCGGACAAGGCCCTCACGCCAGAAGGAATTATATCCAAGACGTGCGCCAAGGTTGATGTCAAGGTTGCCGATAGTGTACTCACCGTTCACCCAGCCGCCTATGTTGACAACGTGCACGTTGTAGTCGTAGCCGTACTTGTCTCCCACGTGGAGGATGCGGGATTCTCCGTTATGGGCAAGGTAGTAGTCAAGGTCGTTGGCGGCCATTGAAGGCATTGCCGCAAAATCGCGGTCGGCAAAGTTGTCCACGTCCACAAAGTACTGTCCGCCAAGGAGATCGGCCAGGATCTTATAATACTCCGTCTTGTTGATCTTGCCGTTCAGGCCGCCGGTAACCGTGAGGTTCTGGAGGGGCCGATACTTGAAGTTGAACGCAAGGTTGAGGTCCCTCTGGTCCACGCGGCGCTCTTCCTGCACATACTTGGAACGGCCGCCCTCGCTCATCTGGTTCACGTGATAGATGCGGTCCCAGTTCATATGGACAAAATTGGGATCCTTGTTGAGCCAGTTCTGGAGGGCCACACCGGCCTTTTCACGGTTGGTGCGGTTGTAGTCCGGGTCCATATTGTAGAAGTAGGACGGGAGGTTGCGGTAGTAGTCCGGGCGGGGATCCTGGGCATTGTACCAGTCCATGGCCGTATAACCGTTCTTGCCGAAGCGGAAAAGGAGGGTGGTATGGCTCTCGAACTTATCCGAAGGGGTGAAATCCCACTTCAGGAAAGCGATGGGCTCGTGGGTCTTGCGCACGCGGGCGTTGCGGAGTTTGCCGTTCTGGAAACCCCAGTTGGCGTTGTACATATTGTCGCCCATCATATTGTAGACTTCCTGGGTGGAAGCCATCTGGGCGCCGCGCTCACCGGGAGTCCCGAAGATTGCCGCGCTGAGCTTGTGGGCGTCGCCAATGACTTTGTCGGCCGATAAATAATATGCGAACGAGCGGTAGTACACACCCTGGATCCAGTCGTTGCCGCCAAGACGGGCGCTGACGTTGGCCGCAAAGGACCAGCCGTTGTCCATCTGGCCGGTGGCGTAGGATGCCATAAGGCGCAGACGGTACAGGGCGCTGTTTGTGAGGACGCTTCCGCGAAGGCCCTTACGGACCTCCGACGCCGTGCCGAAGATGTTTGTAACGCCGTTATAGGAACCAAGGGCTACGTCTGAGACTTCATTGCCGTTCACTGTTTCCTTGGAACGCATAGCCTCGTTGAGGCCGCTCCACAAGGAGAACGGGCCATAACCGGTGATGGCGTCGTTCATCTTAACGCCTGCAAGGTAAACCTCCTGGCTTTCCGAGCTGTAACCACGGGCGCGGAAACGCACTGCGGAGAAGTTGTAACCCGCGATGTTGTTGAAGACGTCATTGCTGCCGAACAGGATGGTGGGGTTGTCGTTGAACCCGGAGTCGTCCATGTCAAAGTTGGCGAAGGAGTCGTCGTCCACATCCGTAACATGCTGAACTCCCGTGAGGGAAAGGTTGAACATGTTCTTCACGTAGCCGTCATTGACGGTTACCTGCACCTGGGACTCCAGGAATTCCGGAGCGGTGATCCTGAGCACGTATGTGCCGTCAGGCAGGGACGGGATAATGAAGGAGCCGTCCTGGGCCGACTGCACGGTCTCAATCTGCTCTGCACCCTGCAAAAGGACAACCTGTGCGTTTTCAATGGGTGCGCGACCGTTACGGTCCACGACCTTACCCTTCACGCCGCCGGTGTAGCCGTCCGGGTTGTCAAACCCCTGAGCCTGCACCGGAAGGCACACGGCCCACAGTGCTGCTGCGAAGGTCAGTAATAGTTTTTTAGTCATATCGGTTGGTTTTGTCATTCTGAGCGAAGCGAAGAATCTCTTGGTTTTGTCATTCTGAGCAAAGCGAAGAATCTCTACTTCTTTATCACAATGTATGTTGGATAGTGGTCGGAGTAGCCGTTCACGAACGCACCGTTGGAGAAGGTGCGGAACGGAGTGCCCTTGTACTGGCCGCTCTGGTTGGTCATGTAAGGCTTTGAGAATATGCGGCCGTAGAACTTCTTCTTGGTGATGGGCTGGATCCGGAAAGTGCCTTCCGGGGCGTTTGCCAGGGCGTTATTCACCATCACAATGTCAAAGATATTGCCCGCGCCCCTGTAGTAGAGGGAGCTGTAGCCGGCCTTGAGCATGCTGAGGAAAGGATTGAAGAAATCCTCATCTGTGACATCGGGGATAAACTCCTTGCCGTGGAGATAATCCGTCATGGATACATCCGTGGGGTTGTCGTTCATATCGCCCATCACCACAATCTTGATTCCGGGGAATTCTTCCTGGAGTTCCATTGCCCTCTGGTATGCAATCTCAGCGCCGCGGGGACGAAGATCCGCACCCTTTCCGCCAAGACGGGAAGGAAGGTGGCACACGAAGAAGGCAAACATCTCACCGTCAATTGTGCCGCGAACCATCAGGATGTCACGGGTACGGTGGGCCTGCTTCTCTTCCTCTGTCCACTGGCTCCAGTCTATGCGGGAGTCCTCAAAGGTGAACGGGATGGCCTCAGAAGCGATATAGTTGAAAATCTGGGGCCGATAGAAAAGCGCGCAGTCCACGCCGCGGCGGTCCGGGCTGTCGTAGTGGACAATCTGATAGTTGGCATCGGCAATTGCGGGCTCTGAGACAAGGTCCTCGAGGACATGGCGGTTCTCGATCTCCGATACGCCAAGCACGGCATGCCATGCACCGTTGTCCTTTTTCATGTCGGCAATCACGCGTGCCATGTTCCTGAGCTTCTTGGCATACTTCTCCTCTGTCCACTCGTTGGCGCCGTCGGGCAGATACTCATAGTCGTTCTTGCCTTCGTCGTGGTAGGTGTCAAAGAGGTTTTCAAGGTTGTAGAAACCTATCACATAGCTGCGGTGCTTCTGGGCGTCCGCAGTGCGGGGAAGCGCCAGAAGAATAAGGGCAGCGATGACGAAAACTGTAGTCTTTTTCATATTATGTGGTTTTTACCATTTTG
>CACXNH010000117.1 GCA_902768955.1 uncultured Bacteroidia bacterium
CCTGGAAAAACACCTGGTAGAGGTGTGGGACAAGGCCAAGGCAGAAGGCAAGAGATATCTCCCGTACGAGTTCATCTACCAGATGATCCGCAGCGGCGTTCTCAAGCAGTACTATGAGATTGACCCCAAGGACAGCTGGGTGGTGGCCGCCTGTGAAAAGAACATCCCCATCATCTGCCCGGCCTGGGAAGACTGCACCACCGGTAACATCTTCACCGCCCACGTCATTCGCGGTGAGTATGACCCGCACATGGTTATCCAGGGCGTAGAAGTGATGATGTTCCTCGTGGACTGGTACAAGAAGAACGCCCCCGGCGTCGGCTTCTTCCAGATCGGCGGCGGCACCGCCGGTGACTTCCCCATCTGCTGCGTTCCCATGATGGAACAGGATCTTGGCTGGGAAGGCACTCCCCTCTGGGCATATTTCTGCCAGATCTCAGACTCTACCACCAGCTACGGTTCATATTCAGGCGCAGTCCCCAATGAGAAGATCACCTGGGGAAAGCTTGCACCGGATACCCCCAAGTTTATCGTAGAGAGCGACGCCACAATTGTAGCTCCCCTTATCTTCGCTTACGTCCTTGGCTGGTAAGAAGACCATCATCGCTAAAGTTAGGGGCCTGTTCCGTAAAAAGGAACAGGCTCCTTCTTCCCGTCCAGACGGGCGCGTGTCTCCTATGGCACGTTCAATATCGGCCTCTGAGGCCCGTGAAGTTGGGATTCTGGTCCAGCAATGGGTAAATTGCAAAGGTTATCGCCTTCCGCACCGTACAATTCGGGAGGCCGCAGAGAGTATCGGCACTGATTCCGTCAAGCTTCACCGCTACTGCATCAATTCCCTGGGAATGGATTTCCGCGCATGGCGCACATCACTCAGGATTGAAGACGCAAAAAAGCTCCTTCGCGAGGAGCCTTCCATTTCCGCTGCGCGCATTGCCCGCATAGTTGGCATCACAGACCGCAGCAATTTCTTGCGCCAGTTCACGGAGAGCACCGGTTCAACACCGGAAAAATGGCGCCGTGAGCACTCTATGAAGTGATTCCGCTGTTACGGATATTCTGGGCCATTTCATGTGCAAGGCGTGAACGTGCTTCCAGGGAATACCACGCAATGTGAGGGGAAAGAAGGAGTTTTCCCGGATTCTGTATCTGCATAAGGGGGCTGCTCAGAGGGAGCGGCTCTTTTACGTATACATCAATGGCTGCACCTGCTATGAGGCCGTCGTCAAGTGCCCTTGCAAGATCCTCTTCTACGGCAATGCCTCCCCGGCCGGTGTTCACAAGAAATGCTGTACGCTTCATCTTTTTGAACTCATCATAGCCTATGAGCCCAGCCGTGCGCTCATTGTAGGGAGCGTGGATAGAGATTACATCGGCCTTGCTTAGAATTTCGTCAAGGGAGAGTGAAGGATAATCTTTGCAATGGGAGGTGCCTGATGTTGAATAATAGATGACATCCATGCCAAAAGCCTTGCCAATGGCCGCCACTTTCTGGCCGATAGCTCCCATCCCTACGATTCCAAGTGTTTTGCCGGCAAGTTCAGTGAATGGATGTGCATAATCAACGTGAACGGGATTGCGGCTGTAAGCCCCGCTCATCACAAACTCCTGATAGTGGAAAGCCCTTCCGGCAAGGTTCAGGATGTGCATCCATGCAGTCTGGGCAACGGAATCAGTAGAATAGGCTGCCACGTTACGCACCAGCACCCCCCTCTCCTCACACAGTTTTACATCTATGTTGTTTATGCCGGTTCCAGCCTCGCAGATGAGCTTGAGCTTAGGTGCGGCGTCAAGGAAGGCTTTGTCCACTATAACCTTGTTAAGGCACGCTACATCTGCGTCCCGGACCCTTTCCCTGGCCTCTTCTGCCGTTGAACTGGGGTAACAAACAAGCTCTCCAAGAGCCGCCATCTCTTCCAGGGACACATCTCCCATGGATATGGCATCCAAAAATACTATCTTCATGAATACAAAAATAATGGATTTTTTGTATATTTGACCCCACTAATGGCCAATGTTCAGGAAATATTAGCTCGCATTGATCCGAAAGCGCCCTATTCCATGGTGGTAGAAGCCTCCGTGAGGGATTATTGCGTCCTTGCACTTGATTTCCTGAAGGGGAAGGCAGATTTCGGCAGGTACTTTGAGTCCCGTCTTCCGGATCCCATGCCTGCGCTTGAGAAGGAAGTATCGGCCCGTCAATATGCCTCAGAGCGTTATGCGGCACAGTTCTATGCTCCTTCAGATGAAGCCAGGCTCTCCGATGTAATTGCGGATGTAGCCTTTGCCCAGAGCCAGCGCCTTACCCTGACAACGCCCGCTACGCCACAGGCCGATGACCGTGAACGCGCTTGTGTCTATATTGTGGCTGTCTATACCCTTTTTGCCCTTACCCTTCATCAGCGTACAGACTTTGCCGTGCTGTTCCTGGAGTCCTGGGCCAATTTCAATGCCTTTGCCAGCGCGCGCACCATCCGCAAGCACTATGACCGCAGCTGGAACAGCCGTTATGAAGGACTGTTCTATCCGCTCGGATAAAAAAAGACCCCCGAACATGTCGGGGGTGACTGGTAATAGGTCTGGGATTTTTATGCACCCAAACGGGCCTCCAGGCGCTTGCGTATTTCCTTGAGGAATTCCAGTGAAGTAAGACCTTTGGGGGTGATTCCCTCGGAGAGGTTCACAAGGTCCTTGGTCTCAAGGCCTTCGTTCAAGGTATCAAAGCAGGCCTGTTCCAGCTGGTTGGCGTAGTTGACAAGTTCCGGGAGGTTATCCATCTCTCCCCTCTTGCGGAATGCTCCGCTCCAGGCAAAGATTGTTGCCATGGGGTTGGTGGAAGTCTCTTCTCCTTTGAGATACTTGTAGTAGTGACGGGTAACGGTGCCGTGAGCGGCCTCGTACTCGTACTTGCCGTCGGGGCTCACAAGTACGGAAGTCATCATTGCAAGGGAACCGAATGCGGTGGAAACCATGTCACTCATGACATCGCCGTCATAGTTCTTGCAGGCCCAGATGAAACCGCCCTCAGAACGCATCACACGTGCTACTGCGTCGTCGATGAGTGTGTAGAAGTACTCAATTCCGGCGGCCTCGAACTGCTCCTTGTAATCTTTTTCATAGATTTCCTCGAAGATGGCCTTGAACCTGCCGTCATACTTCTTGGAGATGGTGTCCTTAGTTGCAAACCAGAGGTTCTCCTTCACATCAAGTGCGTACTTGAAGCAGGAATGTGCAAAACTGGAAATGGACTTATCCGTGTTGTGCATGCCTTCAATTACACCGGGGCCGGCAAACTCATGGATAACTTCCTCTATCCTCTGTCCGGAAGCGCCTTCAAACACAAGCTTTGCTACGCCGGGCTCTGTGGTCTGGATCTCTACGTCACGGTAAACGTCCCCGTAAGCGTGACGGGCAATGGTGATGGGCTTTTTCCAGAACTTCACAGCGGGGTGGATGGAAGGGATGGTGATAGGTGTGCGGAATACGGTGCCGTCAAGCATTGCACGGATGGTGCCGTTGGGGCTTTTCCACATCTGGTGGAGGTTGTACTCGCTCATCCTCTGGACGTTAGGCGTGATGGTGGCACACTTTACGGCAACGCCAAGGCGCTTTGTGGCATTGGCAGAGTCAATGGTAACCTGATCGGAAGTCTTGTCGCGATACGGGAGACCAAGGTCATAGTACTCCGTCTTGAGGTCAACGAACGGAAGGATGAGCTCATCCTTGATCATTTGCCAAAGAACTCTTGTCATTTCATCGCCGTCCATCTCGACGAGCGGGGTTTTCATTTTAATTTTTTCCATAGTATTTTTATATGCGGTTTTTGTAGTAATTCATAAGACAGCCATCGGCAAGGATTTCCCTTTCTTCAGGGGTAAGGTTTTCAAAGTGAAGGAGAATGGGCGTGCATCGGCCATTCTTTGTGATCACCAGGGCTTCTGCCTGCTCCTCCCCGCCAAGGATAGCTTTGCGGATTCCGGGAACAAACACGTAATCCCCCGTTTCATATTCAAACGGCGTGTCCTTGTCAATGGTAAAGGGAACGATTCCCCAGTTGATGCAGTTGGAGCGGTAACGCTTGGTGGCGTACTCGTAGCAGATGTTGGCGTCTCCGCCGAGGACCTTCTGGCAGGAAGCGGCCTGTTCACGGGCACTGCCGTCTCCGGGCTTGTTTGCAAAGACGCAGGAGCCAAGAGAGGTGTTTTCGGCCGATGCCCCCGCTACCATGAGAGCCTTGCGGAGGTCTTCGCTCACTACGCCTGCCCTGCGGTTGCGGTCATCGGCCTGGATGCGCTTGCTGACGCCAACGTATTCAGGGACACGGCGACTGAGAGCAAACTCACTGAGCTTTAGAGGATTGGAGCGGTAACTTGAAGTTTCACCTGAAGGGATAAGCTCGTCCGTTGTGGTTACGGGATCATGGATGACAGCGGCCAGTTCCAGCATCATGTTCTCCTGCATTGCGGGCATTGCAGGCCAGTCCTTGATATTGGGTCCGTAGCGAAGTTCGGTATCCGGAAGAGCGTGGCCGAAACCATTGTAGATGCGCTTTTCATAGATGCGGCCGTCAAAGCTGTAAGGCTTGTGGTCATCGGCATAATCTATATCCGTTGCCGCGGTAATTACGCCACCGTTTGCAGCCGTTGCGGCAATGCTCCTGGCGTCCATCAGCGCCACCATTGAAATCTGGCCCTGACCGGGCTTGGACCCTTCTCTGTTGGGGAAATTACGTGTGGTGTGGCGGATGGAGAGACCGTTGTTTGAAGGCACATCACCGGCACCGAAGCAAGGGCCGCAGAAGGCGGGCTTGATCACTACGCCGGCCTCAAGGAGTTCCTCAGCAATGTGATTACGGGTGGTTGCAAGATACACGGGCGTGCTCTGGGGATAGGCACTCATGGTGAAGTAATCGTTGCCGATAGATTTGCCACGGAGTATAGTAGCAGCCTCTGAGAGGTTGTCATATGTGCCTCCGGAGCAGCCAGCAATGATGCCTTGGTCGGCCCATACCTTGCCGTCACGGATCTTGCTCATGAGATCAGGATGCACCTTGTCTCCAAAACGCTTGATTGTGTCTTCTTCAATGGCCTTCAGCACCTTTTCAGGGTTCTCCTGTAGCTCATGGATTGAAACTGCGTTGGACGGGTGATAAGGGAGGGCAATCATGCTCTCCTGTTTCGAGAGGTCAATGGTGACCACGGAGTCGTAGTAAGCCACGGCGCCGGGTTTAAGTTCCTTATAGGCCTCGGGGCGGCCGTGCATCTCAAAGTAGTTCTTAACCTCATCATCAGTGATCCAGATGGAGCTCAGGCAAGTGGTCTCGGTGGTCATGACATCTATTCCGTTACGGAAATCGATGGGCAGTTCCTTAACGCCGGGGCCAGCGAATTCAAGCACTTTATTCTTCACAAAACCGCTCTCAAACACGGCTTTCACAAGGGAAATAGCTACATCGTGAGGGCCGATACCCCTTCTGGGCTTACCCTCCAGCCACACAAGGACAACTTCCGGGGCGTTGATGTCCCAGGTGTTGCGCAGAAGCTGCTTCACAAGCTCTCCGCCGCCTTCGCCTACGCCCATATTACCCAGGGAACCGTAGCGGGTGTGGGAATCTGAGCCAAGGATCATGTTACCGCAGGCGGTAAGGGCTTCACGTGCATACTGGTGGATAACCGCCTGGTTGGCAGGAACATAGATGCCGCCGTATTTCTTTGCTGCACTGAGGCCGAACACGTGATCGTCCTCGTTGATGGTTCCGCCAACTGCGCACAGGGAGTTGTGGCAGTTGGTCATGGCATACGGCAGGGGAAATTCTTTCAGGCCGCTGGCACGTGCAGTCTGGATAATGCCCACATAGGTGATGTCATGTGAG
>CACXNH010000118.1 GCA_902768955.1 uncultured Bacteroidia bacterium
AGGGTAAGTCCGTGGGCCTTAACGTTATTGTGGCATCGCTGCTGTACTCCAAGCACCCATCTGAGCTCAAGTTTGTGTTCGTGGACCCCAAGATGGTGGAATTCTCCTCCTACGCCTGCCTGCTTCACCATTATCTGGCTGTGCTTCCCACATCCGGCAGTGAACAGGAAGAGAAGGAGCGTGCAATTGTTAAAAACGCCAAGGATGCAGCCGCCGTGCTGGAGTCCCTTTGCGTAGAGATGGATTCCCGCTATGAACTCCTGTCCAAAGGCCTTGTGAACAATATCAAGCTCTACAACAGCAAGTGGAAGGAGCATCACCTCAGGGCCGACGAAGGCCATCACTTCCTGCCTTACATAGTTGTGGTGATAGATGAGTACGCAGACCTTACAATGTCCGTGGGCGCCGGACCGGAGTCCAAGGCCCTTGCACGCCGCATTACAACCTCCGTCATCCGCCTTGCCCAGAAGGGCCGCGCCGCAGGCCTCCACGTAATCCTGGCAACCCAGCGTCCTACCGTAGATGTAATCACCGGCCTTATAAAGGCCAACTTCCCCATGAGAATAGCCTTCAGGGTTACTTCCCGCATAGATTCAGCAACCATCCTGGACCAGCCCGGCGCAGACAAACTGATTGGCCGCGGAGACATGCTCCTGTACAGCGGCGTGGAAATGGAACGCGTCCAGTGCGCATTCATCTCCAATGATGAAATTGTAGACCTCACCAAAGCAGTCGGTGACCAGATTGGCTTCCAGAAGAGTTACAACACCCCGTACTATCTGCCGGAGCCTCCCGCAGCAGACGGCAGTGACGGCTCAGACGGCGGAATGGTGGACATGAAGCAGCTGGATGAGCGCTTTGAGGAAGCTGCCCGTATGATAGTTATTAACCAAAGAGGCTCTACTTCAGACCTCCAGCGCCGTCTTGGCATGGGATATGCAAAAGCAGGCAGAGTGATGGACCAGCTGGAAGCCGCCGGCATCGTGGGCCCGCAGAACGGGGCCAAGCCGCGTGAGGTTCTGGTGAAGGACATCGCAGAGCTTGAAGAAAAACTTGCACATTTCATGCAGCAGCAATGAGACGCTTTGTAATTATAGTCATTGCCCTTCTTTCATGCGCGTTTTCATACGCGCAAGGGGTGAGCATCCCTCAGCTTGACCGTGCGTCCGGAAAGCGGGTGAATTTTCACTATGAATACCTCCTTTCCAAGGATGGCGGTGACTTTTCCAAGGTGACGGAAGGGGATGTCCTTGTGGAGGACAACGCCTACAGGCTTGACGGCCTTGGTCTCACAATAGTATGTGACGGGAAAACCCGCTGGATGTACGATCCTTCTGCAGGTGAGGTTGTGATAGAAAGCGCAGAGCAGGACAACATTCTCACAAATCCGGCTCTCCTTATCAGCTCCTACCGCGGCTACGGCAATTCTCTTCATGTGAAAAGCGGCACAAGGGACAGCCTTGACGTTGTATATGATGTGGATGATCAGGTGAAGGCACGCTTTGTCCTGAGGGACATAATCTATGAGCAGCAGCAAGGAAAAAGCGACTTCACGTTTGATGTGAAATCGCTCCCTGAAAATACTGTGGTGACGGATTTACGTTAATCCTTTACACATCTGACGCTGAGGGCAAGGGAAGTTTTGCTTCCGTTGCCCTTCATTATTGAAGGGGTGTCGTAGAGGATGTAGCGGAACTGGGCCATTGAAGCATCAGATGCGGCACCGGAGGAAGTCCAGAAGGCGGCCATCTCTCCGTGGCGGCGGAACTTGTCTACGCTGGCGGTATTGTCAAGATAACCCACGGGAAGAGCATTGAAACCGCTTGTGTTGGTGATGCTTTGCCCAAGGGCCGGTTCCCACATGTCTAGGTCCTGGAATTTGGCCGGAGCCATAAGGCCCGAAACGTCTTCTCCAATGGCGTCCCATTCCTCAGCCGAGGGGAGATGCCAGCCTGCAGGACAGGCCGATGACGCCTCTTCCCAAGTGTACAGACGGCCAAAGATAGGGTCTGTGACGGTGGCGTTCTTGTATGAAACTCCGGAAGCGGGATTGTTGAGGTTCATGGCCATCCACTGCTTTCCGCCTATTGTGGCCGATTCCCCTGAGGCCAGGCCAGTGAGGGACGTGGCGGGATCAATGGCCATGAAAGTGGTTACTGAACTTGAATTGTAATAGCCTTCCGCAAATATGGCGCACGTAACGCTGTATGTACCAAGTGAATCTACATGGTATTTGAAATCCGGATTCCCCTTTGAGATATCCCTTGAGAGGGTATCTTTGTTTGCTTTGTTTACCTGCCAGTATATACCTGTGGTGCCGGGTACAGACCGGTTGGTGGTGGAGATGGAACTTACGTTTGCCTTGAAAACAAGATTATCACCCTTTGCCACATAGGGGACTGCTTCCGTTATGGAGAGGCCGCTCAGTGAAGGAGTGTCTTGTTGTGTCTCATTTTTCTTGCAGGCGGGAAGGGAAAGGATGCCGGCAAGGATTATGGTGGATATGATTGTTTTTCTCATTGTTGCGTGTTAATTCTCGCAAATATCGTCATTTTTTTGTAATATTGCGCAAATTTAGTGCTAGATAATTTGAGAAAGGTCCTGTTATACATACTTGCTGCAGCGCTTGCCGTCATCTCCTGCGGGCCAAAGGGCCGTTACGTCCAGATTACGGGTGTGGCACAGTCCGTGAATTACTCCGTAAAGTTCAATATGGCCGGAGTGAAAGTTCCCGTGGATGTAATCCGGGACAGCGTTGACGCCATTCTCCAAGACATTGATTATTCCCTTTCAGGATACAACAAGGAGTCCCTCCTGTGGCGTTTCAATGCCGGGGAAGTGATCAAGCCAAACGCCCTGTTTATAGAGATGTACGGAATAGGATACCGTATGTGGGAGCGCTCCGGCGGCGCCGTAGACTGCGCCGCAGCGCCTTTGTACGATGCATGGGGATTCGGCTTCCGTGGCAGCTCTTTCCCTACGGATGACGAGATTGCCGCTCTTCTTGGGAAAATCGGCCAGAAATATCTTCCCAGGGACCTTCCAATTGCCCCTGACGGCACTCTTGATCCGGCTTCCATGGGCAATCCCAAACTCAATTACAATGCAATTGCCCAGGGGTATACCTCCGATGTCATAGCCCGTTATCTGTATAGCCTTGGCGTGAAGGACATGCTGGTGGATATCGGGGAAATTTGGTGCGACGGCGTCAATCCCTCCGGAGAGCCCTGGGCTGTAGGCGTAGACCGCCCTCAGGAGGATTTCAAAGACGTGTGGTCCTCCGGGGGAAATCCCTGCGGAATCACTACCTCCGGCAACTACCGCAAATTCTTCATCCGTGACGGGAAGAAATACTCGCACACAATAAATCCCATCACAGGGTATCCTGTTGAGCACAGCCTGTTGAGCGCAACGGTGGTTTCCAAGGAAAGCAGCGCAGAGTCTGATGCCATTGCAACCTGGTGTATGGTGGTTGGTCTCCAGAAGGCCCGGGATATAATTCTTGGGGACCCCCGGCTTGAAGGCTATCTTACTTATGCCGATGAAAACGGTGATATGAAAGAGTGGATGTCTCCGGGATTCATGCTCAGGAACTGATAACGGTTAAAACCCATACAAGCAGGCGGCTCAGGCCGTCTGTTATTGTTATCAGGAAGCACGGGCACCATCCAAGGGCAGTCAGGGCTATGCTTATGACTGCAAACCACATGAGCACCGTCACAATTGGTATGGCCATGATATTTGTGAGTAGAAAGTGCCGTGGGAAAGTCCCGAATTTAATCCAGGCCAGGGGACCGGTAAAGAGCTGGCAGGAGATGGCAATGGCGGCCATCTGCCAGATTTTCCGCAAGGGGTTGAAGCGGGAACCTTCCGGGTACCACTTTTCGAGGACCGGATATAGCGTCACAATGCCCGCCATTGCAAGGTAGGAGAGTTGGAATCCAAGGTTTTGGATAACGCCCGGATTTATTACAAGCTGCACAAGTAGAGCCAGGCACAGTACTCTGGATGGTTTCCGGCGCCTTCCTGACAGGGTGCAGATTTCTCCTATAAGTATAAATAGGAATGCCCTCACTATTGACGGCCCGGCACCGGTCATGAGCGTGAACCATCCGGCGGCGGAGACAACCAGCGCGGCTCTTGCCCATCTGGCTTTGCGGGACTTGCCAAGCGGCAGGGTAAACTTGTCCAAAATAAGGTACAGGATGCCCATGTGAAGCCCTGAAAGCGCCAGGATATGGGAAGCCCCGCTGCCGCGGAAAGCCTGGACTGTATCCGGCGTGAGGCCGCTTCTGTCTCCGGTAAGGAGGGCAGTGAGAAGGGGAGAGGTTACATCGGCCTTGAAAGGCATGCCGGAGATGAATGCCTTCAATGCAGAGGCCGATTCCATGGCTATGCCCTCCAGGAAGGACTCTTCTCCCTGAAAGGGTACGGCCGATGCCGATACAAAGATTCCAAGGGTGAGGAAAGCAAGGAGAATGATGGGGGAACCGGCCTTGACGCGCCGGAGCACGGGGAAGCAAAAAACGGGCGCGGAAACTATGGGAAGGAGGATTGCGGGAAGAAACCACGGCGCCGCGCTGGAAACTGTTGCCCCCACTGCCACTCCCGCTGTGAACATTACAGACAGCGCCTCTATGCTTTTCGCCTCGGCCATATGCGAAATTAGCAATAATTTCGTATATTTGCATGGATATAGTGAAAATAAAACTAAACCACTAAAAAATATGATTATCCTAGTTATCAACTGCGGCAGCTCTTCCATCAAGTATCAGCTCCTGGATATGAAGAGCGACGACGTCTTTGATGTCATTGCCAAAGGTATCGCTGAGAAAATCGGCCTTCCCGCCGGTATCCTGCAGTACGCTCCCGCCGGTAAGGACAAAATTGTCACTGACATTCCCATCCCTGATCACAAAGTGGGCATGCAGCTTATCCTCGCAGCCCTCACGGATCCCAAGACCGGTGTCCTGAAGTCCCTTGAGGACATAGAGGCCGTCGGTCACCGTATAGTGCAGGGTGGTGATTTCTTCTCCGGATCCGTCCTTGTGAATGAGGATGTCCTCTCCAAGATTGAATTCTGCGCAGATTTCGCCCCGCTCCATAACCCCGCACACCTTCTTGGTATCAGGGCCATGCAGGACGCCCTTCCCACGGTCCCTCAGGTTGTCACCTTCGATACCGCATTCCACCAGACAATGCCGTCCTACGCATATATGTACGGCCTGCCCTATGATTATTATGAGAAATACCGCGTACGCCGCTACGGCGCCCACGGCACTTCCCACCAGTTTGTAGCAGGAGTAGGTGCAAAGCTCTGCGGCCTGGATATCAACAACTCCAAGATCATCACCTGCCACCTTGGCGCCGGCAGTTCCATTTGCGCCATCCAGAACGGCAAGTGCGTAGATACCTCCATGGGCTTCACTCCTCTAGAGGGCATGATCATGGGTACCCGCGTTGGTAACATTGACGCAAATGCCGTCCTCTATCTTGAGAAGAAACTTGGCGTGGATCCGGATGAAATGACCACCATCCTCAACCGTAAATCCGGCTTCCTGGGCATTTCTACCGTCACTTCAGACGCCCGTGAGCTTGATGAGCTTGCAAATGGCGGAGATCCCAAGGCAAAGCTCGTACTCAAGAAGTACACATATGATATCATCAAGAATATCGGCTCATATGTTGCCGCTATGAACGGCGTAGACCTCATTGTCTTCACCGGTGGTATCGGAGAACACAACAGCCGCCTG
>CACXNH010000119.1 GCA_902768955.1 uncultured Bacteroidia bacterium
TGTTCAGATATATAATCTTTTACCTTTAGGACTCTCCGGCTCTCACTTCCCTGCTTTGTATTGGCGAAAGCCGTAGAGGCAAGAATCCTTGCGTTTTTATCCTGGGACAATTCATAGAGAATTTTAAGCATGTTAAGGAACTGGTCAAAACGCTCCTCCATGGACGACAGGGTATCCAGAAGGAGATACACCTTGGCAATGGCCGAGAGTGAGAATGTGACACCGTGCCTGGCGTTGTCAAACATTTTCTTTATGGATGCAAACTGGTTTTTTCCAAGAAGGGAGTCGTCCAGGAGATTGTCTGAGAACTGGATGGTAATCTCCCTGATATCGGCCGATGTGCAACTCCCCTGTTCCCAGGCGTGTTCAAGCCCGTCACCGGTAACAAGCGTAAGTTCCAAATCCCCTATCTCCTCAATGCTGTCGCCCACCACACGCTTTACTCCTTTGCCGTTTTCAATGAAATTGAGCTCATACTCACGATGGGAATGTATGGGGTAAAGAAACTCGCTTTTATGACGTTCTACTATATAAAAACAATCGCGGTCCGATAAGGGCGTGACCTCCCTGAAAACGTTTGACATCTCTTTTTTTGTAGGGTAATATTCACAAAGATAATCAAATTTTGATACTATGTAAACATCACTCCTGACAAATATTCTCCCGGTTATAATACCGGGCAGAGGCTAATCGCTCAAATACCGGGGCATTTACCGGGACACAAGAGAAGTGGAATCAATAAGAGCGGGTAATGCCCAGCTGCTGGATCTTGTAGGTGTCCCCGCCGGAAGAGGTTGCGTAGATGGTGACCTGGAAGTTTTCTCCACCGGCATTGAGCATGCCGATGAGGTACTTCTTGTTGGCCTCTGAGGCCCTGTGGGTTACTTCAAACGAGCGAGGGGTGTAGGTGCCGAAGAAGCCCCTGAGGATTTGCCGGGCCTGGGCTTTGGAACAGTTGCGGGAAGAAGAGAGGACGGTAATGTCCAGATTGTCTGCAAACCAGCTGGAGAGCGATACCACATCTCCGGCCGCAAGATATTTGGTGATTGATGAGAATACTGAGAACTCCCCTTCCGGAGAAGCGACAGGTTTATAGGCTTTCACAGGCGTTACGGGTGTCTGCGCCTGGGCGGCCCCTCCGGCAAGGAGGAGCATTGCTGCCGATAATACAATCTTTGCTTGCT
The DNA here is from genome assembly GCA_902768955.1 of uncultured Bacteroidia bacterium. Taxonomy (GTDB): domain Bacteria; phylum Bacteroidota; class Bacteroidia; order Bacteroidales; family UBA932; genus Cryptobacteroides. Next base: position 1,185 of record CACXNH010000119.1, read on the forward strand.
TTTTCATTCCGGGAGCTTTTCTTGCAAATATCAAGCCGAAATGCTACATTTGCGTTATGAATATTGAACTCCTCACCGTAGGGAAAACGGACGTAAAATGGGTGAAAGAGGGCCTGGACGTGTATGTGGCCAGGCTTCAGCACTATGTGCCGTTCAAGGTGACTGAGATTCCCCAGCTGAGAAATGCCCAGTCCCTCAGCCGTGACCAGGTGAAGGAGAAGGAGGGAGAACTCATCCTTAAGCATCTTTCCCCGGCCGATACCCTCATCCTTCTGGACGAACACGGAGTTGAGTACCGCTCCACGGAATTTTCAGGAATGCTGGAAAAATACATGCTCCAGGGCACAAAGAACCTGGTTTTTGCCGTTGGAGGAGCATACGGATTCGCACCTGGGATACACGCCAGGGCCCGCGCAAAAATGGCCCTTTCCAAGATGACTTTCACCCACCAGATGGTGCGCACGGTTTTTGCAGAGCAGCTCTACCGTGCGTTTACAATCCTTCGAGGAGAGCCCTACCATAATGAATAAATCCGGCTTCATACGGCAAAGCATCGCAATAGTCCTTATGGCTGCATCGGCCATAATTTTTGCGGTATCACTGCTCTCCGGCACCGGCACCGAGGACCCGGAGGCCGCTGCGGCGGATTTCGGCAAAAGGACAAGCGCCCGCGTTAAACTTCTGGACAAATTCATTGACCAGGCCATAAATTCTGATACCGGCACCTGGATGGAGCTGAAGGGCCTGCCTGAAGACATTGTGGTGTACCGCTACGTTGAAGACACCCTCCAGAGCTGGGCCGGGCAGTTTCCCCTGAAAAACGACGACATCCGCGCACGCCAGATAGGATCCCGCCTTACCGACGCCCGCAGCAACGTCACCTCCCCGCTCGCTGATGCCACCCCAAAACTGTCGTTCGTCAATCACGGCCCCAAGTGGTACCTGGAGAAAGCCGTTGAAGGCAACGGCTGCAAGGTGATAGCCGGCCTGGAGATTGTGAACCAGCTGAGGCCCGGCTCGCTCACCGGAGTCAACCCCCGCCTCAGGAAGGACAACCATTACAGCGTAAGTCCCCTCTCGTCCAGTTCCGGAACGGCCGTTTCCGTAAACGGAGTCCCACTTTTCAAACTTACCTCTGACACCTTCCAGGGATACTCAAGAAGGCATTCGGCCCTTATCTGGCTCAGTCTCGTCCTTCTGATGGGAGGCCTCATCATTTTCCTCAGCGCCCACCCCACACCGCTCTGCCTGACAGGCACAGTAGCCATCCAGACCGGCATTTTCATCTGGATGTTCCTGTACGGGCGGCAGCTGGACCAGGTTTCCCAGATTTTCTCTCCCCTGCTTTATGCCGACGGTCCCTTCCTCTACAGTCTTGGCGCCGTAATCATTGTAAACCTTGCAATAGACATACTGGTCCTTGACCTGTTCATAGTGCGCTGGACCTTCCTCAAAGGAATTCTCCGCCGCTCGTCAAAGCTTATCCAGGGCATCCTGGCAGCGGTTTTCTTTGCCGCCGTTATAGGCGTTGCCGCATACATCCACGTAAGTTTCTGCAGTATTCTTGAGAACTCCAGCATCAACCTTGAACTTTATAAGGTAACGCTCGTGAGTCCGTTCACCGGGCTTGTCTATGCCAGTTTCCTTGCGCTGTCGCTGGCCATCCCAATGCTCCTGCAGATACTGGCACCGCTGGTGAAAAGCTTCACCGGATTCCGCTACGACATGTTCTCCATGCCGGGGCGCATGGCCTTCTGCGTGGTGCTGGGAGTGTATTTTGTAGTGACATCGGCCATATTGGGATTCAGGAAAGAGCAGCGCCGCGTGGACGTCTGGGCCAACCGCCTTGCCATGGACAGGGACGTTGCGCTGGAAATCCAGCTCCGCTCTGTTGAGGGTTCCATTGCCAATGACTCCATGTTAGGCGCCCTGGCGGCCCTTGAAGGCGGCAACGACATCCTCCGGGGGAGGCTCACCAGCGCCTATATGGTAAGGATAGCCCAGGATTATGACATCTCCGTAGTGAAGCCCGGCCCTGCGGGCCCTGGTTCCCATCCGCTTTTCCTGGAAAGGATACGCTCAGGCGTGCGGCTCGGGGAGAATTCCCACTTCTTCTACAGCTCCATAGGAAACGGACGCACGGCCTACACCGGCCTCTTTACATATTATTCTGAATATGGTCCGTCCTCAATATTCATCACCGTAGAATCCAAACACAACAGGGAAGACCGCGGCTACCTGAGCCTCCTGGGCATTCAGGACCCCGGCCGCGTAAGCCTTCCTCCGGTGTATTCCTGGGCCAAATACATAGACGGCCGTCTCCTGCAGTACAAGGGAGCATACCCCTTCCCCACCCTCTATTCCGGAAAGATCAAGGAAATGACCGGAGACCATCCCTACAGCCACATCCGCATTGAGGGCTGGGACCTCTTTGCAAGAGAAGTGTCGGAAGGAGAAGTGATTATCCTCTCACGCCAGAGCACGGAATGGCTGTACTACATTGTGGAGGGATTTCTCCTCACCCTGGCGGCATTCTTCCTTGAGAGTGCTTTGTCCCGCAGGCGCCGCCGCACGGGAGGCCGCAGTTACTTCCAGACCAGGATAAGCCTTGTGGTATACATCTCCCTAATCATAACCCTGGTGGCCATGGCCGTTTTCAGCGTATGGTTTGTCTACAAAAGGAACAATGCCGATATGCAGAGTGTCATGACCTCCCGCATCAACACGCTCCAGGCCATGCTCCAGGAGCGTCTGAGGATGGTTGCCACCCCGGCCGATATAGGCACGCCGCAGGCAGTGGCGGCGGTGGAAGGCGTGGGCAACAACCTCCGCTGCGACATAACCATTTTCGATACCGCCGGCAGCGAGGTAATGAGCACAACTCCGGAGGTCTATGACCGGATGATCCTTGGAAACAGGCTGGAGCCATCGGCCTACAACCATATCATATACGGCCACGACCGCTTCTACTTGCACCCGGAAAAAGTGGGCCGGAGGCACTTCTATGCCCTCTATGTGCCGCTTTTCAACAGCAGCGGCACAATGATAGGGATTGCATCGGCCCCGTTCACTGACCTTACGCACAACTTTGAGACGGAGGCTGTGCTGCACGTAGCAACCATCATCACCATCTTCCTGCTGCTGCTCCTTGTGGCCCGCTTCATCACCTTCATGGTGGTTTCAAGGCTGTTCCGGCCGCTTACTGAGCTGAGCCGCAAGATGACGGTGACGGATATAGACCACCTGGAACCTCTTATCTATCATCAGGACGACGAACTTACCCCGCTTGTGGATGCCTACAACAGAATGGTGAAGGACCTTGGAGAAAGTTCCCGAAGGCTTGCTCAGGCAGAACGAGACAAGGCCTGGACAGACATGGCCCGCCGCGTGGCCCATGACCTCAAGAACCCCCTCACCCCCATCAAACTGCAGCTCCAGATGCTTGTGCGACTGAAAACAAACGGCAATCCCGCATGGCAGGACAAGTTTGACGAGGTAGCCCAGACTGTCCTCTATCACGTGGATCTGCTGTCAGACTCCGCCGACCAATTCTCCACCTTCGCGAAGATGTACGACCAGAAAGCGGAGAAACTGGACCTTGACGCCCTTGTGCGCCAGGAGGTTGAGCTCTTTGACTCCAGAGATGATATCAAGGTGGAATACTATGGCCTTGCCGGCGCCATGGTGGACGCTCCGCGCCCGCAGCTTACGCGCGTTGTTGTTAACCTCATCACAAATGCAATCCAGGCAGTAGATGGAAACGACGGAGAAAAACGCCTTCTGGTATCCCTGAGGAACTCCTCCGACATCAATTTCTATGAGATTGTGGTGGAAGACAACGGTCCCGGAGTGGAGCAGGCCAACCAGGACAAGATTTTCACTCCGGATTTCACCACCAAAACCAGTGGCAGCGGACTTGGACTGGCTATTTGCCGCCGTATTGTGGAGCACTGTGGCGGCAGTATCTCATACAGCCGCTCCTTTGCACTTGGAGGTGCGTGCTTTACTGTGAAATACCCCAGGAGCTAACCTCTCCGGCAACCTTTTCCAGGAGCCATTTGGGGGTTGATGTGGCGCCGCACACTCCCACGGACTGCCAGTCTTTTATCCAGGAGAAATCTATTTCCTTTTCAGAGCCTATCAGATATGTTGCAGGATTTACGCTGCGGCAAAGGTCGCTGAGAACTTTTCCGTTGGAGGAAGAGCGCCCGGCCACAAAGAGGATGACGTCATGGGAGGCGGCAAAACGGGAGAGTTTCTCATGGCGGCCGGCCACCTGGGCGCAGATTGTGTTATTGACTGTGAGCTGGGCGCCGGCGCTGCGGAGCATGTCACATATCTCCTCATATTCCGTTGGACTCTTGGTGGTCTGGGAGAAGATCACAACGGGCTTTGAGAGGTCTATTCTCCCCTCTTTGAGGGCACCGGAAAGCATCCCGGCATTTTCCACTACAACGGCATTACCTCCCACCTGGCCTATGAGTCCGAGGACTTCCGCATGACCAACCCGGCCGAATATGATTACCTGGCCGTGGGCTTTACGGATGCGTTTCTGGAGTTTCGTGGGCGCGTATAAGGACTGTGCCGCCATCCGGGACTTCCGACAGGGAATTAACGGTCACAAGGCCTTTTTCCCTAAGGCGGGAAAGTTCTGCTTCATTGTGCACTATGTCTCCAAGCGAATAGAGGGTGCCGCCGCCACGGAGGTATTCCTCCGCGCTTGTGATAGCGCGGATAACTCCTCCGCAGAAACCGGAGCCGGGGTCTATCTCTACCTTTACCACGTGATTCCGGAAGTTTCCAAAAGGGTGAACCTGCCCTGAAGGAGGCCCAGCATCCACACAAGTTCCTCATGGAGGGTCATGTGGGTATTGTCAAGCACAAAGGCATCCCGGGCCTGCCTGAGCGGCGAAGTTTCCCTGTGGGAATCTATGTAATCCCTTTCCTGGAGGTTTTTCATGACATCCTCAAGACTGGGGTTCTCTCCCTTTGCCACAAGTTCATCATAGCGGCGCCGGGCGCGGACTGCGGGCTCTGCGGTCATGAATATCTTCACCTCTGCGTCAGGAAAAACAGTGGTGCCGATATCCCTGCCGTCCATTATGACACGGCCGCCCTCAGAGAATGTGTGAAGGTGGTCATCCACCCAGGCCCGCACGAAAGGAATGGCGCTGACAGGGCTCACAAGTGCGCTCACTTCCAGAGTGCGGATTTGCTTTTCTATACAGCGGGGGCCGCTGTAGAGGAGCGTCTTGTCATCCTCCCTCCGGAAATGAAGGTCCAGGCCCGGCAGGGCCTTCTGAAGGGCGTCTTCATCTATTATTCCTTCCGGAGCCATGCCATTCTCCATGGCAAAGAGGGTTACGCCGCGGTACATTGCGCCGCTGTCCAGATACAGGAAGCCGAATTCCTTGGCAACCATCTTTGCGAATGTGCTTTTGCCGGTTGATGAGTAGCCGTCTACGGCAATTGTTATATCGGGGATAGTCATAGCATTAGTATTGGTACGGAATACAAAAATAGAATATTTTTACGATATTTGCATAAAAATAGATACGTAATGAAAGTTCTGATTGTAGACGACGAACGCGCCATCCGTTACTCCCTGAAGGAAATCCTGGAGATGGAGTCATATCAGGTGGAAACCGCAGAAAACGGCCAGGAGGGCCTCCTGAAGGCATCAAAGGAAAAATACGACGCCGTTTTCTGCGATATCAAGATGCCGGAGATGGACGGCACGGAAATGCTTGTAAAAATCATGGAGGAAGGCATTGAGAGTCCTGTCATAATGATTTCCGGTCATGCCGATATAAACACGGCCGTAGACTGCATCAAGAAGGGCGCCTT
>CACXNH010000120.1 GCA_902768955.1 uncultured Bacteroidia bacterium
GTTGTCTCCATTATGCGTAAGGGTCACATAACTCACGCCAAGGCGGTAGAAAGTCCTTAGAAGGGACAGATTCTCCTGGATGGGAGATCCGTTCTCCATACCTATGAAAATGGAAATAAGGCCGTCTTTGCGGTTATTTGCGGCTTCTTCGGGGCTGAAGGTAATTGCCGCAAGGTCTGAATTGCGCTCTACTGCGTCATACGTTGCCGAGAGCATCTCCAGAGCATACCTTGTAGCAGCGTCCGGAGCCGTCTTGGGCGGGGTATAGAGCGCAAAGAAAGCCCCGTCCACTCCCCCTCTGGTGAGTTTAGGGAAGTCTACGTGGCCGTATTTGTTATCAATGTCCACATTCCTCAGCCTCAGAAGCTGGGAAGGGGTATCCATGTGGGAATCGTATATCATCATTATCTTGAACTTGAGCCGTAAGGGGCAAGGGTTGAACGCACCACTTTGCCAATTTTGAATGCGGGATCACCGGTGTAATAGAGTGAGCTGCCACCAACCAGATTGGCATCCAGGTTCTCTGAAACGGTAACATTGGCCTTTACGGAACCGTTAAGGTCTACGGACGCAGACTTGGTGTCAAATGCCGCAGCATCAAGGTTGGAGTTCTTCTCACCGCGAACGGAGAGTGCTTCACCCTTACCGGAAAGATTCATGCTGGCCGATCCCCCGATAGTGACAACTGCCTTTTCTCCCTCGAATGTAACCACAGTCTTGGAACTACCTGTGCCTGAGAGAGTTGCATTTTCACCCTTAGAGGTGATTGCAATCTCAGAGGAACCCACGGCAGAGGAGACCAGGTCATGAGCGTTCACAGTGGCCCTAAGGTTGGCATTGCCTTCAGTCCTGAATTCAACCTTATTGACTGCTTCTATGCTGAGAGCGGCCTGGGCCTGCTTTTTCATATTAACATTGACGGAGCCGGCGCTGAGGTTAAGGTTCTTGAGCTGGGCTTTGTCCTGGATGTCTATGTCCGCTGTGAGCTTACACTCCAGGACATCTCCGCAGTTAAGGACGGCATTGCCCGCAAGGAAGAGGGAGGACAGCTCCGGCATGGTGATACTGGCCCTGAAAACGGGTTTGGGGGCATTCCTGCCCTTATACAGCTGCCTTACGTCCTTGGGGACGGCCTTGCTGTCGTAAGTAATGTGAAGCACCTTGCCCCGGACATAAACCTGCACGTAAGGAGACAGCATCTTGTCTACGGTAACCTTGGCCACGCAGGGACCGCTTGAAAGGGTTACCTCAAAGTCACCGGCTACCTCAATGCCTGAGAAGTCTCCTACGGGAATGGTCTTCTCTTCCAGCTGGGAGGTGAACTGGGCACGTGCAGCAGGAGCCGCCAAAAGTAAAGTGATACTTGCAATAGCAAGAATCAACAATTTGTTAATCAGTGCTTTCATATTACATTACTATTACTGGTTATCTATCTGTTCCATCAAAGAGGTCCACTCAAGGGTTTGCTCATCCATACTTCTCTTATGCTCCAGATACTCCCTTGTAAGGTCCAAAATATCGGGATTATTTCCCGGATTAGCAAGGATTTTCTCTATTTCAGCCATCTTCTCCTCGTGGGCCGATATCTGCTTTTCCAGGTAATCTATCCTGTTTCGTATCTTCCTCTCCTCCTTTGAGACCGCCTTCATCTTCCTGAATTCCTTCACGCCTTCCGAAGGCTGCGGTGGAGTCTTTTCTGGCTCCGGAGCCCTTCTTTCAAGTTCTGCGAGGCTTTCCAGCTTGCGCTTTCTGAGGAAATCGGCCACGCTGCCAAGATGCTCCGTTACCTTCCCGTCCCTGAATTCATAAAGCTTATCCACAAGTCCGTCAAGGAAATCACGGTCATGGGATACAACAATAAGTGTACCGTCAAAGGATTTAAGGGCCTGCTTGAGGATATCCTTTGACCTTATATCCATGTGGTTGGTGGGTTCGTCCAGCGCCAGGACGTTGTACGGGGACAGCATAAGTTTGGCCATCCCAAGTCTTGCCCTCTCCCCTCCGCTGAGCACTGAAACCCTCTTGTCAATGTCTTCTCCTTTGAAAAGAAATGCTCCCAGGATATCCCTGAGGCGGGTTCTTATATCTCCAACTGCTATCCTGTCAAGAGTTCCGAAGACTGTCTCTGACGGATCCAGGATGTCCTCCTGGTTCTGGGCGTAGTAGCCGATATTGACGTTATGGCCTGTCTTTGCCTCTCCTTCAAGAGGATAGAGTTCCTTCATTATCACTCTCATAAGGGTGGTCTTACCCTCTCCGTTCCGGCCTATGAGCGCCACCTTCTCTCCCCTTTTAATCTCAATATCGGCATTCCTGAAAACCACCTTCTGCGGATATCCTACAGTGATATCCGTGGCCTTGAACACAACGTCTCCGGAGCGCTGGGCCGGCGGGAATTTAAGGTTTATGGACGCGTTCTCGGTCTCATCTATCTCTATCCTGTCGAGCTTCTCAAGTGCCTTGATGCGAGACTGCACCTGGTTACTCTTGGTGGGCTTGTAGCGGAAGCGGTTTATGAAATCCTCTGTCTTCTCTATCATCCGCTGCTGGTTCTCATAGGCGGCAGTCTGCTGGGCAATCCTCTCCTGACGAAGCGTAACGTACTGGCTATAGGGCACCTTATAGTCGTGGATATGCCCAAGGAGTATCTCCACTGTGCGGGTGGTGACATTGTCCAGGAACTTGCGGTCATGGGAAACCATCATAAGGGAGCCGCGGAAAGCCTTCAGATAGTCTTCGAACCACTCTATTGATTCAATGTCAAGATGGTTCGTAGGCTCGTCCAGAAGGAGGACATCCGGCTTTGACAGAAGAATCTTCGCAAGCTCAATTCTCATGTTCCAGCCCTGGCTGAAGGTTTCCGTATTGCGATCCAGCTCATCCTCCTTGAAACCAAGGCCGTAGAGCACTTTTTTAGCCTGCACAAGGGGAGATTCGCCGGTCTCAAGGGCCAGGCGGTCATTGAGTTCGTTAAGACGCGTAATGAGAGCCCCGTATGAGGCCGATTCATAATCCGTCCTCTCCCCCAGTTTCTGAGTAATATCGGCCAATTCCTCCTCCATTGCCCGCAGGTGGTCGAACACCGTCATAACCTCCTCTATTACCGTACGTCCCCTATGGTGCTCCATTATCTGGGGAAGATAGCCGATATTAAGTCCCGACGGCATCTCAATGCTGCCGGAGGTTGGCGACTGCTCCCCTGTTATAAGCTTCATAATGGTGCTCTTCCCTGCCCCATTCTTTCCCACAAGACCTATCTTGTCCTGCTCGCTTATATGAAAGCTCACGCAGTCAAGAAGGTTGAAGCTCCCGAAGGATACAGTGACGTTACTAACGGAAATCATTTCTTACAAAGCAGGACAGAAAGTTCAAAAAGGCCATATAGCGGTATTGCCAGGACAAACATAGAGAAAGGATCGCTGGGAGTTATGAGGGCCGCAAGGATAAGCACCACTACAAAGGCGTATTTGCGCCACTGTTTGAGTTGGGTGCGGCTGAGAACACCTATCGAAGACAGTGCCAATATCACCGAGGGGAACTCGAATATAATCCCTATGAGAAACACCATGGATGTAAAAAGGGACATGTAGGAACTGAGGGAAATGGTATTCACGATGGCATCACTCACGGAAAAGTTCACAAAGAACATCAGGCACACCGGAAGAACCACAAAGTATCCCACCGCCACTCCAAGATAAAAAAGGGCCGATGAAAGGGAAAAAGCCCCTCTCACTGCCTTCTTCTCATTCTCATACAGGGCTGGTGCCACAAATTTCCATATTTCCCATATAACGTACGGGAATGCCACCACAAGGCCGCACAGGACGGAAACCTTGATGTACACGAAAAACTGGGCCGACAGCTCAATATTTACAAGTTCCATGGAAAAGTCTATGCCCGGAAGCCTGTAAAGGGGGAAATCCGGCCTGGTGGGCCATAGGACTGCGCTGAAAAGCGCCTTGGGGAAACACAGGAATGCAATTGAGGCAAGCAAAACGCCCAGCACCGAGCGCCATATAGTGCCTCTCAGTGCTTCAAGGTGGTCCCAGAAGGACATCTCATTGTCCCCTGGAGCCACTTCTATTCCTTGGTCTGCGGTTTATCCTTGGAAGATTCTTCTATCTCCTTTTCCACTTCATTCACCCCTTCCTTGAAGCTTTTTACGCCTTTTCCAAGGCCTTTCATGAGTTCAGGAATCTTCTTTCCGCCAAAAAGGAGCAGGACTACCACCACAATGGCGATAATCTCCCAATGACCTATTACAAGAGGAAGCATATTAACTGTTGTTTTGTGTGTATTTTTCAAAAAGGTCGCAGACCACCTCCGGGCAGCGCACCGGTGTGAATGTTTTCCTGTCAAGGAAGCCAAGGACCACCTCTCCTTCCGCGCAAAGCACTCCGTCCTGGTTCACTACCTCCTGGTGGATACGCATCTTGGCCATAGGGACTTTATTAACCTCTGCCGATGCGGTGAGAACGTCTCCCATCCTTGCAGGATACCTGAAACGGCATTCAACGGATACTATGGGAACAAGGATGCCCAGTTCTGATTCGCACTTTTCGATTGGAAAGCCCAGCTGGACCATCATTTCGTCGCGGGCAAGTTCAAAGTAGCGGATATAGTTGGAGTGATGGACAACGGCCATCTGGTCTGTCTCGTAATACCGTACGGGAAATGTTGTCTTGAAAACAGCCATATTCCTAGTTGTTTTGAAGGGCCTCTATCTTTGCCTTCAGGCTTTCAATCTTTGAAAGGGAATCGGCCTCCTTCTTTCTCTCAACCTCAACTACGGCCGCAGGGGCGTTATTCACAAAACGCTCGTTGGAGAGTTTTGCGCGTACGCCTGCAAGGAATTTCTCCTGGTGCTCCAGTTCCTTGCGTGCCTTCTCCAGTTCCTCTTCCACATTGATAAGGCCTGCCATCTCCACCTGCATCTCAATGGTACGCACCATGAATCCCACGCCCTGGGAGCCAAATGCGTCCACAATGGAGACCTCTGCGTTGGCAAGCTTCTCCACTACGGGGATCACCGCCTGAGGGAATCCAGCACCCTTGATGTGGAGTTTCAGAACCTCCTTGGGGGCAATGTTTCTCTGGCTGCGTACGCCACGGACGCCATTAACGGCCTCCTGGGCAAGGGCAAAGTTCTCAAGGACTGCGTGGCTGAATGCGGCAGCCTTGGGGGTAGGAGCATACATGATGGTCTCCCCTTCCTTACGCTCTGCAATGTCCTGCCACAGTTCCTCCGTGATGAAAGGCATCACGGGATGGATGAGTTTAAGGAGGGCCTCAAAGAATTCCAGCGTAGCCTTCTTGGTTGCGGGGTCTATGGGCAGGCCGTATGCGGGCTTTATGGCCTCAAGGTACCAGGAGCAGTAGTCGTCCCAGAAGAGCTTGTAAATGGCCATGAGGGCATCTGAGATGCGGAATTTGGAGTAATGGTCCTCTACGGCGGCAACTGTGTCGGAGAGTTTTGCGGCAAACCATTCAACGGCAAGGCTGGCCGATGCACTCTGAACTGCGGCGGCATCCACCTCCCAGCCTTTCACAAGACGGTAACTGTTCCAGATCTTGTTGCAGAAAGCGGCTCCCTGCTGGATCTGGGCTTCGTCGTAGAAGATGTCGTTGCCGGCGCTGGAGCAAAGGAGCATGCCAATTCT
>CACXNH010000121.1 GCA_902768955.1 uncultured Bacteroidia bacterium
TCCCTCCACGATCTCTACTACCAGCTGGCCACCCACACCACCGCCTCCCACGCCGGCCTGTATAACGACCTTTATTACGGTAACGTCTACCGCAATACTCTTGAGGAATTCCTGAAATAGGGAAAAGAAAAAGGATGGCCGTTAAGCCATCCTTCGTGCGCGAAATCAGAGTCGAACTGACACGTCCTTTCGGACACTACCTCCTGAGAGTAGCGCGTCTACCAATTCCGCCATCCGCGCAGGAGTTTTTTCGGGACTGCAAATATAGGAACTTTTTTTGGAACTCCAAAGAAATACAATCTAAATTTCCACACTGATGCGCTGCTCCAGTGTCCAGTCCCCAATCCTGAAGCGGATATTGGTGACAGAAAGTGACAGATGGATTGTAATGTCCTCAAGGTCTGGATTGGCCCAGTCGTAACCGGATTCACGGATATAGGTGCCAAGGGAGAAGGTCCTTACAACCTGGTCTTCCATCACAATATCCAGAAGGAGACGGTCTCCGGGGGCCTGCCTTGGAAGCCGGCATGCCCCGGAAGCCGCCGAGCATCTGAACTCCCCGGCAGCCGGCCTCCCGTCCAGGCTTATGCCGTCCACAACGCCCCTTACCGAGACTCCAATGGGGACCCCGTCCCCCGGCGGCCCGTCCAGAACCAGGGTCAGGAGGCAGAAATTCTTATGCATGGCAGCGTTCACCCTGAGGGCTTCTCCACGGGCCGGTATAACCCCGTGATACAGGTACAGCGGCGGGCTCTCTGACCCGTAGGGGATTTTTACGCCATCTGTGAGGGGAGCCCCTGAAACAGCCATTATCCGTACCCGGGAGCGCGGGACATCGCGGTAGATGACGGTGTCCCGCTGCACTGAACCCGCGTGTAACCATTCTCCATCAACACTTTCTACGCGGTATTCAATGGGACCCGGGCCGGACAGATGGATGGCAAGCTGGCATGGGCAGTCCCGGCGGTCCTCTTTCACTGCGGTGCAGGATGTGACCAGAAAAGTGACAAGAAACGCCAGGGGTGCCCTTCTACTTGCCATAGCGCTCGAATGTCTCCACAATCTCTTTCTCAAGTCCGGGCGCTATCTTGATGAGTTCCTCACGCAGACTCCCTGCATCTACGGAATTGGCATTGAGGGCGCGGAAAATCTCTCCTCTTGTAAGGCCACGCTCATACAGGTATGTAAGGATGTCCGGTTTGAACCAGAAACTGTCTCCGTATGTGGCCATGGCCCCTTTATAGCGGTCCTTCACCAGCGACGCCTGCATGAAATACCCCCACATCTCTCCAACCTCGCAGTAGCCTGAGCCCTCTGCCGACCCTGACCCGTAAACCTGTCCTCCGCCGGTTACATAGGACTGGATGATGTACCTGATGTAAGGTGACCAGAAGGCGTTTCCCACCTTCGCAAAATGGCTGGCATGGGCAAGTTCATGGCTTACGGCGCTGAATATTGCCTTGTAATTATCCTGCCCGGATGTGCCGATGGTTATATCCGGAAGGAAGATCTGGATAAGCCCCAGCCATACTCCGAGATATCTCCTTAGAAGGTCATTGTCCAGGAAGGCCCCGTGATGCAGCATGCAGGCGCTGGATGCGGTAAGGCCCGGGAAAATCCATATACGGAGGTCTCCGGGCGGCGGCGCTATCTCAAGGTCGGCCTCCGTGCAGCGGGAATAATAGTCAAAGGCGGCGTTATTCACGGCGCAGCGGCGGAAAAGGGCCTCGTCTCCGGTTGCGTTCACGTCTACGTCTATCCCCTCCGGGCCTCCAAGTCCCATAGTGCTCACTGATGCGGGCACAATGATGAAGTTGAAGCCTATGGAGAAGCCTTTCTCGTTCTTGAAAACAATCCTGTAGCGAGGCTTTCCGGAGAAGCTTTTTGGCATGGTGTAGTAGCCGTCCCTTGAAGTGTGGCAAGTGGCGAATTTCACAAAGATATTTGCTACCACCTGCACGCCTGAAACGCCTATAGGCTTACCTCCGCTGAACTCCGGATCGGTAATTGTGATGCGCCCGGAGGGATATGCGGCGGCCTTTGTGGGCGGGCACCAGAGATCCTCGTTGCCAGTGAGCCGGAAGGCTTCCTCCTCCACTTCAAGCCAGTTGATGTCATCGGCCTTGGTGAGGTCATTGTCTGCAATATAACACTCGTCAAGCACCTCATACTTAAGCCCTTCCGGGAATTTGAAGCCGGCGGGTACAACGGAGTACTGCCAGGTTATGGCGTCATCCCCGATTTCCGGGTCCTGATAGTAGTCTCCCTCGCGGAGAATGCGGTAGTCCATGGGGTGGTCCATAAGGTACAGGCCGCGCGCCTTGAGTGTGTCCATCTGGGCATCGTCCTTAGGGAGGAAACGCACGTAAAGGTCTGTGGCCGATAAACTTACGCGCCCCGCCTTGGTTGGATACGCCTTGGTGAGGGCGGCCTGCATATTGGCCACGGTGTAGGGGTCGTCCAGCTTCTCTCCAAGCTGGATCATGTCGTGATAGATCTCTCCTTCGGGCTTTCTGGAACTCTCTTCCGGAAGTCCGTCTCCCTGGCAGGAGAGCAGCGCCAGGGCTGGAACAAGCAGCATCGCAATCTTTTTCATACGCAGTCAGTTTTCCGCAAAGGTGAGTAAAGTTATCCGTGTCACAAAGCGGGAAACGTTTAATTGAAAAAGAGGCCCTACAGGCCATTCAGAGGCCGATTATCGAAGGCGGGTGAAACGGATAAATGCGGCAAAAAGTCTGTTTGGCGGCTGCCGCGGATGAATAATCGGCCTCAGAAGCCCTTCAGAGGCATAAGAAAAAAAATATCCGTTTCAGGCGGAATGCGCACAAACGGCGTCTTTGGAAGAAGCAAAATAATTAGTACCTTTGTAAGATTTATTCAAAGAAGCACTTTCAATATGCAGGACATCAGAAACATAGCCATCATCGCTCACGTAGACCACGGCAAGACCACACTCGTTGACAGAATGATCTATCAGGCCAATCTTGTGCGTAAACCGGAGGACCTTGGCAACCTTATTCTGGACAACAATGACCTTGAAAGGGAGCGCGGCATTACCATTCTTGCAAAGAATGTGTCCGTCACCTATAAAGGAGTTAAAATCAATATTATAGACACTCCCGGTCACAGTGATTTTGGCGGTGAGGTGGAGCGCGTTCTGAATATGGCCGATGGCGTACTTCTGCTTGTAGATGCCTTTGAAGGCTGCATGCCCCAGACCCGTTTTGTCCTTAACAAGGCCATCGATATGGGTAAGAAGCCCATCGTTGTCATCAACAAGGTGGATAAGCCCAACTGCCGCCCGGATGAAGTCCAGGAGGAAGTCTTCGAGCTTATGTTCAACCTTGGCGCCAACGAGGACCAGCTGGATTTCAAGACCATCTATGGATCGGCCAAACAGGGCTGGATGTCTCATGACTGGAAAAAGCCCGCAACAGACATAACCGCCCTTCTTGACACCATCCTTGAGGAAATCCCCGCCCCGGCGGTGAATGAAGGCTCGCCCCAGATGCTTGTCTCTTCCCTAGAGTACAGCCCTTACGTGGGCCGTATCGCCGTCGGACGCATCACCCGCGGCAGCCTCAAGACCGGAATGCCCGTGAGCCTTTGCAAGCGCTACGACATTGTGGAGAAGTCCAAAATCAAGCAGCTGATGGTGTTTGAAGGCCTTGGAAAGGCAAACGTGGACCAGGTCCAGTGCGGAGACATCTGCGCCGTCGTGGGCATTGAAGGCTTTGAGATTGGAGATACCATTGCCGATATTGAGAATCCGGATGCCCTTCCGCCCATTGCGGTGGACGAGCCCACCATGAGCATGCTTTTCATGATCAACAACAGTCCCTTCTTCGGCAAAGACGGAAAATATGTCACATCCCGCCACCTCAAGGACCGTCTGGAAAAAGAACTGGAGAAGAACCTTGCCCTGAGGGTAAAGCCCGGCATCAATGCCGACAGTTTTGTGGTCTACGGCCGCGGCGTCCTGCATCTTTCAGTGCTCATTGAAACCATGCGCCGTGAAGGTTTTGAACTTCAGGTGGGGCAGCCCAAAGTCCTGGACAAGACCATAAACGGCCAGAGGTGTGAGCCCGTCGAGGAACTCTCAATCGAGGTCCCGGAGCAGTTTGTCGGCGCAGCCATTGAACTTTCCACCCGCCGTAAGGGCGCCCTTATCCGTATGGAACCCCGCGGAGACCGTACTCTCCTTGAGTTCGAGATCCCTACCCGCGGCCTTATGGGACTCAGGAGCAACCTTCTCACCGCAACCCAGGGTGAGGCCGTGGTTGCCCACCGCTTCAAGGATTACCAGCCCTATAAGGGAGACATCGAGATGCGTTCAAACGGCTCCCTGGTGTCCCTTGAAACCGGCGAGGCCATTGCATACTCCATGAACAAACTCCTTGACAGGGGCCGGTTCTTTGTGGAGCCCGGTGAGGAAATTTACGGTGGCCAGGTAGTAGGGGAGCATACCCGTGAGAGGGACCTTAACATCAACATCTGCAAAACAAAGAAACTCACCAATGTGCGTGCTTCAGGCAGTGATGAGAAGGTGGTCCTTCCTCCCGCAGTCAAGTTCTCATTGGAAGAAGCCCTGGAATATATTCAGGAAGATGAACTTGTGGAAATTACTCCCAACCACATGAGAATGCGCAAGATACAGCTTGATCCTCTGGACCGGAAAAGAAATTCCGCCACAGAAGATTGATAATTGGAAAATTATTGCTATCTTTGCACCCCTTAATCAGTTTTTGAGGTAATGTGTAAAATCATCATACCCTTGAACGGTTGGGCTGCCGGAGAGCGGAAATTCCGCTTCACGGCAGGCACAGAGTTCTTTCAAATGTTTGGCAATCAGGAAATCCTGGACGCAAACGTAGACGTAGAAGTAAGAGTGACAAAGGAGGGTTCGCAAAAGGTAGAGGCGGATCTCCACCTTAGCGGAAGCGTTACTGTCCAGTGTGACCGCTGCCTTGAACCCCTTCAGATTCCGGTGGATGAGAATCCACAGGAGGTTTTCAAACCGGGAACGGTGGAAATCGAATGGGATCTGAGCCAGGAGGTGTATGATTACATCTGTCTGGCAATGCCCCTTCAGAGGGTGCATCCTGATGGGCAGTGCAATCCGGACACCGTCCGGTTCCTGGGCCAGAGTGAGTCTAAGAACGAGGAGGCTGGCAATGTGAACAGCCCGTTTGCGGCTCTGAAAGGACTTTTTAAAGAATAATAAACAATTAAAATTATAAACAATGGCACATCCTAAACACAAAATCTCAAAGCAGAGAAGAGATAAGCGTCGTACCCACGACTTCGCTCCCGTTCCCACTCTGAGCGTTTGCCCCAACTGCGGAGCCACAGTGATGTATCACCGTGTATGCCCTGAGTGCGGCTACTATCGTGGTCGTCAGATCATCGAAAAGAGCGCAGAGTAATCGGCGCTTTTTTATTCCGATGTCATTCTGAGCGCCAGGTGTCATTCTGAGCGCAGTGTGTCATTCTGAGCGCAGTGTGTCATTCTGAGCACAGCGAAGAATCTCATCCGGAAGGAATGGCCCGGTAGTTCAACGGATAGAACGGAAGTTTCCTAAACTTTAAATAGAGGTTCGATTCCCCTCCGGGCTACCCAAGTGGAAAATTCTTCGGAGTTT